>NZ_JBKHUP010000006.1:0-131608 GCF_046565525.1 Coleofasciculus sp.
CTAAACACTTTTGTTGACACTCTATAGATTTTTCATACTGTCCCCTGTTTCGATAGCAATCACCTAGCCAGTACCACGAATCAGCGACATCCTTCTGCTTGTCTAAATGTTCATAAAGTTCAAGGCTTTGTTGGTGATGTGCGATCGCATCGTCATATTTGCCCCATTCCTGGTAGATTCTACCCAATTGATAGTAGGCATCAGCGATATTGAATTGGTCATCTAGCTGCTGGCGAATGGCTAAACACTTTTGTTGACACTCTATAGATTTTTCATACTGTCCCCTGTTTCGATAGCAATCACCTAGCCAGTACCACAGATTAGCAACAGCCTGCTGTTTGTCTAATTGCTCATAGAGTGAAAGGCTTTGTTGGTGATGTGCGATCGCCTCCTCATATTTGCCCCAATTGTGATAAATATAACCAAGCTGAAAGTAGGCTAAAGCGATAAGGGGTTGGTCATCTAGCTGCTGGCGAATGGTTAAACACTTTTGTTGACACTCAATCGCTTTCTCATATTGTCCCCAAGCTCGATAGCAATCAGCTAGGTTGTACCACAGAGTAGCGACATCCTGCTGTTTGTCTAAATGCTCATAGAGTTCAATGCTTTGTTGGAAATGTGCGATCGCCTCCTCATATTTTCCCCAATCCTGATATATTCTACCTAACTGATTGTACGCATTAGCGCTATCTGATGGGTCATCTAACTGCTGGCGAATCGCTAAATCCTTTTGTTCACACTCTATGGCTTTTTCATACTGTCCCCAGTCTCGATAGCAAGCGGCTAGACAGTACCACGAATCAGCCACATCCTTCTGTTTGTCTAATTCCTCATAGAGTTCAAGGCTTTGTTGGTGATGTGCGATCGCATCGTCATATTTGCCCCATTCCTGATAGATTCTACCCAATTGATAGTAGGCATTAGCGATATTGGGTTGGTCATCTAGCTGCTGGCGAATGGCTAAATCTTTTAGTTCACACTCTATCGCTTTCTCATATTGTCCCCAAGCTCTATAGCAATCAGCTAGGTTGTACCACATATCAGCGACATTCTGCTGTTTGTCTAATTGCTCCAAGAGTTCAATGCTTTGTTGGTGATGTGCGATCGCGTCCTCATATTTCCCCCAATCCTGATAGATTCTACCCAATTGATAGTAGGCTAAAGCGATTCTGGGTTGGTCATCTAGCTGCTGGCGAATGGCTAAATCCTTTTGTTCACACTCTATGGCTTTTTCATACTGTCCCCAGTTTCGATAGCAATCAGCTAGCCAGTACCACTGATTAGCGACATTCTTCTGTTTGTCTAATTGCTCATGGATTTCAAGGCTTTGTTGGTAATGTGCGATCGCATCTTTATATTTGCCCCAATCCTGATAGATTCTACCCAACTGATAGTAGGCTAAAGCGATACGGGGTTGGTCATCTAGCTGCTGGCGAATGGCTAAACATTTTTGTTGACACTCTATGGCTTTCTCATATTGTCCCCAGTCTCGATAGCAATCAGATAGCCAGTACCACTGATTAGCTACATTCTGCTGTTTATCCAACTGCTCATAGCGTGAAAGGCTTTGTTGGTGATAATCTATTGCTTGTTCATATTTTTTCCAATCTTGATAGGTTCTTCCTATGTGATAAAGAGCGAGTGATTCATCTTTAGGCTTGCCAACCTCTCTAGCTATCGCTAACATTTGCTCAAAGCAGTCAATTGCCTGTTCATATTTTTCATGTAATCGGTAACAAATACCCCAATTTCTCCAGAAAATCATCAAAGCGGTTGGCTCGATATATGGCTCCAGCTTTTCAAAACAGGCTTGATAAGCATCAATTGCTTGGTCAAACTTATTCACTTCCTGATAAGCAGCAGCCAGTGACCAATCGATATAAGCTTGAATCACGCTGTTATTTGGCTCAGTTATCTCTTCTAAAAGAGGAATGGCTTTTTTATAATCATCGCTTCGCAGGTAAGACATCCCGGTGAGAAAGGTTAATCCCATTAACCCACTACTCTGATTTTGTCGCGTTACCTCTAACGCCGAAGTCATTTCTTCCCCTAATTCTTCCACTAAATATTTAATTGAACAAAACAACGTCGGTTCTAACTGATTAACAATCTCTGTCACACAATCAACCAATTCCGCACCCGATTCACCACAAGCCACATATAAAATAGCCGACTGTGCTTTCACTCGTTGTTCCGCTATTTCTTGAGCCTCCTCAACCGCTTGACGCAAATAACGGATCACTTCTCCTTTCTGATTAAATCGTTCAATTTGTCGCAGCAATCTCAATACCTGTTTAATCGTTTCATTCTCAAACTCCTCATCCAATCCCAAATAGGTCACACCTAACTTCTCAATCACCTTTGACCGAATCCGGCTATTCACCTCCACTTCAGCCACAACCTGACCCGCAAATAGCAATTCCTTCAATATCGATGCAGATTCACGCGAGAAAATTGTCCCATCTTCCGCCAAAACTGACCACCGTAAAATCGGCTTACTTGATGAACTATTTTTAACCTGAATTTCTCCCTCTCCCAGAACAGGTTGATACTCGTCCAACCCCTTAAACAACCGTTCCACTAAATGCTTTACCTGCTTAGGACTATGAATTCCCAAATACCCCAACGCCAATAAAATCGGTTCTTGCCAACGTGCATCATCCTGGTGTTTCTGGATAATCTCCAGAATCTCACTCACGTCATTATCGGCAATATACCGCGCTGTCAAATACTCCTCAAAAGTTAAATGCATAAACCCATAAACATTGGGCGCACGTTCTACAAATAACCCCGTCGTTTCCCGTACCCGCCGCAAAAACTCCTGTACGGCTTTTTTCACACTATCCGCTTCCGCATCTTCATCATTTAACGCTGCCAATTTTTCCCCTAACTGCGCTTCCGCTTCCGCTTGAGTAATTAACCCCGATGGTTTCTCCTCATGCATCCAATACGCCAGAGGTGCTAATAGTTCAATTACCTCACTTTCCCGCAGCACTACCTGCGGCGCATCGGGTAAATTCTTACTCAATTGCCAATCTTCAATCAACGTTTTCACCGCCAACGCATACAGTTCCACCCGCCGATTCGGGAGGCGCGACCCATTGCGATGAATTAATGCCAAAATGGTTAATAATAGGGGATTTCCGGTGAGGCGTTTGACCCCTTCATTCTCTTGAATTGCCTCCAACAGTTCCTCGGCTTCTTTCTCCGCGTCTCGTCGCCAAACCTCCTCCGTTTCATCGGGTTTCTGGGCTTTTTCAATCGCCAAACACCAGCAACCCAGGAATCGCTCTACCTGATCAAATTCCATCTGAGTAATCGTAAACTGGGTAAAGCGACTGTCTAATTTCACATCCTGATAGCCAGCAATCCGGCTGGTAATCACATATTTGTTATCAGGATAATCGGTAACAAACGCCTCTATTTGTTTAACAATCTGCTGACGGCTAGTCTGATTAAATACCTCATCCAAACCATCCAGCAGCACCAAGCATTCACCCTGACGCATCTTTTCACACAGCAGTGTAGAGACGCGCCATGGCGCGTCTCTACATTCATCGTTCACATCCCGAACATCCGCTTCCCACTGCTGATAAAATTCTTCCAGAAACGCCAACCAACTCAACTCTGGCTGTTTCACCAACCGTTCCGCATAATCCGCAACTCGTAAAAACACCGGGAAACGAGTATCCCCCAATACCTCCCCAGCTCCCCCAGCTCCCCCAGCTCCCCCAGCTTCCCCAGCTCCCCCAGCTTCCCCAGCTCCCCCAGCTTCCCCAGCTCCCCCAGCTTCCCCAGCTCCCCCATCCACCAAAACCTCCACCTTCCCATCCCGTTGCGCCATGGCAAAATGCAGCGCTAGATATCGCAAAAGTGTGGTTTTTCCCGCCCCCGGATCACCTAAAATCACACTATAGTTACACTTCCCCACCGCCTCCGCCAAATCTACCTTATGTGTCACCGTCTTCGTCGTCATTTCCGACGGCGCAAACTCCATACCTAACCCCCCAGCCTTGGAATTTAAAGCCTTCTTAAGAGCAGGAGAGAGGTTTGGAGAGAGGTTTTCCAGATCCCGTGAAACGTAAGCCTTGTTACCTGGTTCGTCAATCTCGGCGTACCTTTGTGTTTCAAAACCTAACTTACTCCCCCCCTTAAACTCCGTCACCTGCTGCTGACGTTCCGCCTGTAGGGACACATAAACTTGATCCAAAAAAATATCCACTTGGCGCTGAACTTGCATCACGCCACTCATTTTCAGATAGGAATTCTCCGCAATTAAACTCTCTAAATAGGGATAAAGTAGCAGGTTCAACGGCGGACGAGTGGTAAACTTAACCACCTTTTCCCGCCAATCCCAAAAATCCGGCGCATAACCGCGAAACGCCTCTAAGAAATCCCGCTTATTCAGCCAAAATATCAGGACAATCTCCCGTGAAAACAGCGCCTCTCGCCCCAGATTCAATCGTTTCAGTTCCTTCAGTATCCGGGGGCGAGGTAATTGTTCAATCCCAAACGCCATGATGACTGGACGTTTGGATTCGTCTTTTGCGTCTGGGTTAATGGGGATTCTCTTTTCTAAAGCGTAGAGAAACGCAATCAGCGACTCTTGACTATAAAAGAAGTTTTCAATCTGAAATTCATCGGGGTTGAGGACGGATTTTAATTGTTCGATGACGGGATGATTGGGGGCGCTTTCGGGGGCGATGGCAAAGATAATGGTTGTCCCGTCGGATAATTCTAGGGTGGTGGCTAAATCGTCTAAGGTTTCCTGGTCAGGTTGATTTAGGTGGTTTGTGTCGATTGCCATGGTCAATCCATCCTGATGCTTAGTCTAATTGTAGATGATTTTGTTAGTAGTAGGCACTTTAGTGCCTTAAAATGCTTTATTTGCCAGCACTAAAGTGCTGACTACGAACAGGTTCATAACATTTCAGGATGTTGGTGGGTTACGGCGGACATCTAATTAAATGGTTATTTCCTAAATTTAACACCGCCTAACCCACCCTAAAATCAATTTAATTTAACCTTAAGTTTGAGGGTTTTAATCATTTAGATATGTCTCATAATGTTAATACCTCATCTAGAATTAAGATGGGCAAACCAGGTACTGTCCGCAGACGCTGATCATTCGTGAGAAACTGACTACATCCTAAAATCATTGCGGTAGCTGCATGAATAGCATCTGGTGTTCTCAGTGAGGTTGTTCCTCCGCGAAGTTGGGCGGCTTCTCGAATGATGGTTCGATTAATTGGAATTAATTGAATCCCTGACCACAGGAGCAACTGATCATAAGTATTAATCAAATTCGTATTTCCTTGCCTAAATGGGACGACTAGCGATTCCATGAGAGTAAGTTCGCTAGTTATCAGTTCAATTTGACCAGATTGAAACTTTTGCCATAGGGGTTGAAGCAGTTGCCAATACGTTGGATTGACCTCAATCGTATAAATCACGATTACTGTGTCAATGTATATCTTGGCAAAATCTGGTAAATTTAGCTGTCCCATGAATCTCTTTCAGCCTGGATATCACGATTAATTTCTTGAGCTGTTCTAGACGGATGTTGGCTTCGAGCTTGTTCAATCCATTCCAGAACATTTTGACGCATTAGCTTGGGTGGATTGGGTATAATAACAATTACCTCAACGGTTTGTCCTACTGCCTTGGAAACTGCATCTGATGGTAAAGTTATTTCAATTTTATTTCCGGGTAAAACCTTGGTTTTAATCCTTAACGCTGATTGCATTAATTAGTCTCCTTGTAAAGGTTTATGTTTGTATGTACCAGGATGTTGGTGGGTTACGGCGGATATTAATTAAATGGTTATTTCCTAAGTTTAACACCGCCTAACCCACCCTACGAATGATTACAAATGGCAAATGACGAATCATCCTTGAGTCGCTTGCCATCGCTGTAAGTCTTCAATCAATATCGGATTTACATCAAACCAAGGATTCTGATTTTTATCATAATAGCCTAAAACAAATTTATTTTGCAGGAGTTCATCGCTAATCACAAATTCTCCTTTATTCGGCAATGTATGGGTTTTTGTGGTTAATCGTCCAGTTCGGTGAATCGCGGCTAATTCCGTAAACTGATAATCACTAATGGTATACGCTTGTCGTTCTTCTTTTACCGCTTGTTCAGCTACGGCTTGATCCACAGAGGTGGCTTTCTGTTTCACCGCTACTTGACAGGCTGTCCGCCCTAAACGAATTAAATCTCGCATCACTCCCCCACTTTTTTCACACAAGAGTTCTAAGGCTTCTGGGGTAAACAAGTCTTGGGTATTATAATGGGTTAATCGCGCTAATCGCTTTTCAATCACTTGTTTCAATATCTGTCGCCCCATCTGATCCGGCTGGGTTGTGGGACATAAATTGGCGTCACATTCAAATACGGGGATATTCGCCAAGTCTAAACAGTCTTGGAACCGCTGCATGGGTTGGCGAAAACTGGGAGAATACCGCAGGGAAATGGGTATAGTGTAGATGATATGACAATTGAGTTCTGTCAGCAGGGGACTGGCAAACATTTCTAAGGCGGTCATCTGATCATGACGATCTAATCCATCGACAATAACTAATAGTTTTTGCTTTCTATCGTTTTCTGCGGATTGAATAATTGCATTGACTTTAGCGATAATTTCACTTAACAGTGGGCGAATATTTAAGCTTCTCGTCATTTCTCGCGTTAGCCCTAATTTTAAGGTCATGCCCATTTTGGTCAGCAGATCGGGTAGGGCTAATCCTTCAACGGAATTAGTTTTATCTTGATAAATAACGGTTTTGAGACTGTCTTCTAAGGCTTTGAGTAAACGGTCATCTTTGCGTGACCACCACCCGGGTTTAATCGCTTGACGACAAATTTCTTGACCAATTAAGACCACGACTTCGGCATAACCAATATTATAACGGTCAAGGGCGGTGGCGGTGTCAATCCAGATTACGGTATAGTTATCAGCTAAACAATGTTCAACGCGATGTAATTCTGTGGTTTTACCGCTACCTGTGTGACCCGATAGTAAAAATTTGGCGGGGTCATCTTCCATTTCCAATGCGTTGACTAAATGCTCAACGGGACTATCCGATCGCGAAACGTAAAAATCCCGAATATCTTCAGGCTTTTCCAGGGGTTCTTCAGGTTTAAACAGTTGATAAACGGGTTTCCAAAATTTGGGATTAGTCATTGGTCATTTGTTCATTGTTGATTGTTAATGGTTCTGCTGAGAAAATTCTTCTCTCCCCCATCTCCTCTGGAATTGGGCGAAGCATTCGCGTTGAAACTTGGGTAGAAAACCGATAGAGATGGGCGCGAATGCTTCGCCCCTACGAATGTATTTCTTCCTCCGCCCCCATTACCCCGATACAATTATCTTTGATACAATTCTAAGTCCCCCCTGTTAAACCCCTCCATACCTATGCCCGTTACGGTTGTCACCCTGAAGCAAATCGAAACTCAACTCGATTTAATTATCACCCGCCCGCCATCGGGATTGTTCCTGAAAGGAAATCTACAGGTTCCCGGTGATAAATCTATCTCCCACCGCGCTTTAATGTTGGGTGCGATCGCGCAAGGGGAAACCCGCATCCAGGGACTCCTACTGGGGGATGATCCCCGCAGTACCGCCGTTTGTTTCCAAGCTATGGGTGCAAACATCTCTGTACTCAACGCCGCAGCGGTTATCGTTAAGGGCGTGGGTGTGGGAGAATTACAAGAACCTCTGGATATCTTAAATGCGGGTAACTCTGGGACTACCCTGCGGCTGATGCTGGGACTTTTAGCCTCTCACCCCGGACGCTTTTTTACTGTAACCGGAGATAAATCCTTGCGATCGCGCCCCATGTCTCGTGTGGTGCAACCCTTGCAACAAATGGGTGCCCAAATCTGGGGGCGTGGGAATGGTTCATTAGCCCCCCTAGCAATTCAGGGACAACGCCTCAAGCCGATTCACTATCATTCCCCCATCGCTTCTGCCCAAGTTAAATCCTGTATTCTATTAGCGGGGTTAATGGTAGAAGGGGAGACAACGGTAACAGAACCCGCCCTGTCTCGTGACCACAGCGAACGGATGCTTAAGGCGTTTGGTGCTAAGATTACCGTTGACCCAGACACCCACAGTGCTACAGTCACGGGTCCGGCGCAACTCCAGGGACAAACGGTGATTGTTCCCGGCGATATTAGTTCCGCTGCGTTTTGGTTAGTCGCTGGGGCGATTGTTCCAGATTCTGACTTATTGATTGAAAATATTGGTGTTAACCCCACCCGCACGGGTATCTTAGACGCCCTGGCGATGATGAATGCGGATATCCAGTTGGAGAATCAACGGGTAGTGGCGGGAGAACCGGTTGCTGATATCCGAGTTCGCTATAGTCACCTCAACGCTTGTGAAATCGCTGGGGATTTAATTCCCCGTTTAATTGATGAGATTCCCATTTTGGCAGTTGCGGCTGTTTTCGCCCAGGGAACCACCGTAATTCGGGACGCCGCAGAACTTCGGGTTAAAGAAAGCGATCGCCTCGCGGTTATGGCGTCTCAGTTAAACCGGATGGGCGCAAAGATTACCGAACTCCCCGATGGGTTAGAAATCACTGGAAACACCCCCCTAACTGGTACAGAGGTTGACAGTCATACCGATCACCGGATCACCATGAGTCTTGCGATCGCGGCTCTCAACGCCCAAGGTATTACCACCATCCACGGTGCAGAAGCCGCAACCATTTCCTATCCCGACTTTACCACCACATTACAACGTCTGTGCAATAGGGGCAGTGCGGAGCAACTTGTTTAAATCTTGGCACAGACTAAGCCAGTGAAGCGAGGTTTTTATTAAATTTAATTAACTTCGCATTTACTAATTTTTTAGCTCCCCAAGCATTTTCCTTGAATTTCATCATTGGCACGCCTAATGATGATGTTGCCATCGTTGGCACCAATGAACCCGATCAAATTTTCGCCCTCGACGGCAATGATGGCATCTTTAGTCTTGATGGCGACGATACAGTCTTTGGCGGCGGTGGCGTTGACGTCATTATTGGTGGTGGCGGTAATGCTGACTTTGCCTTGATCACTGACTTTACTCTGGGTCAAGACACAATCCAACTGGCTTCGGATACCTTGTTTAATGATCTGGAGTTTGGTTTCTCTAGTGGTTTCCTCCCACCAGGGGCGACGATTTCTTTCCAAGGCGACCTAATTGCGATTATTCAATCCTCCGTTTCACCTTCTGCCCTTAACAACCCTGTACACTTCGTTAACGCCTAGAAAATGAAGCGGTTGGAAACGCTGAGCTTGACGGTTACCGAAAACCCCACAGAGACAATCTCTCTCAACTAAGTTCTCAGACACTTCCCAGACTCTCATCCTCGGTTTCCGTAGACTCGAACGCCCCATCCTAGCTCCTGACTAGGGTGGGATTTCGTTATAGCAGGACAGATTCTATTTAATTTATTGACACTATACTGGTTTTGTGGATGAGAGTCAGGTGGCAGATGAAATTCCCTATTCTCACGTTGACCAAATCGGTGGTCTAGCAGGTAAGCTGAAGGCAGTCTCAGAATGGGCTGAGCTGGGATTAGTCTAATTCTCCAACATTCCTCAGTCAGGTGGGAGAGCAAGATCACCAATTTTTTGGCGGAGGCGCTATATTATAAACTCTTGCATTCTACGCCACTATCCTTATGAACTATACTTTGGCACAATTGGTCAAATAACTCCCCTAGAATAGTTTTTTTACTAAAAACGTTGGACTTATGCGCCAAAATAACCAGACATTGCGTTTGCAACTGAACCACTACCGCTCCTATATTGCCATTTCCTGCGAGGATATGGAAGTTGGGTTTTGTACGCCAGAATTTGCGGCGAAGATGGTGGAAATCTTTAATGAGTACGAACGACTCCATGAAGAAAATGAAATGTTAAACAAAGCCTTAAAATTAGCCTGTATCGATTTGCTTAAACAAGCTGGGATTAGCATAAATCATCTCGACCGGCGCATCCAGGATTATCTGGACAGAGCTAAACGTCCGGAACATGGAACTCGTGCTATCGCTTTTTTACTGCGGGAAAGACAGCAAGCCCTCGATATTAGTAATCGAGAATTTGTTCGGTTTTGTGCCTCTTACAAATTAGCGCCGCAACAACTTAAAGATATATTCCAAGGTAAAGATATTCCGGATAGCCAGCTTAAGTCATTATCCCGAATTTTAGGAAAATCCATGGAAGAGCTAATCGAAGTACGGGATGGATTCAGTGATAGCGAACTCAATCGATTGGCACGCATCTTGGGAACGTCTAATGAAGATTTAGCTCAGGTATTTAGCAGTTAGAAATTGTTCATTGTTCAGTTTGTTATTGGTCACTCAAAACAGACGCGCCATGGCACGTCTGGTACAAACTCAATCAACGAATAATACCTGGAAGCACAACACCCACTTGATTGTTAAAAATTTCCATGTCCCGTTGATCATTTTCATCAAAACTGGCTTTAAAGTACTCAGGAACTTGGGGCCAATTGGATGGATCATACTCCGTCGTATCCTCACCATGACGTTTGTTCACGAGTTGGGTAACGGCAAGTAACTCACCATCACAACTTAAAACAGGCATACATAACAGACTGCATGTCCGATAATGGGTTTTGGCGTCTGTTCTGCGGGCGATATCAGAATCGGGGTGATCGTAGAGGTCAAAGGGAATGTTTAACGGTTGACCGGTTTGGGCAACTTTCCCAGCAAACCCTTCTCCTAAAGGTACTCGCGTTTCCATTAATGATCCATCGGCTTGGGGAATTTTTGTCCATAATTCCTGAGTTTGGTAATCAATTAACCAAAGGGTGGTGCGATCAGCATGGGTCAGTTGTTTTGCCGCTTGCATCACCGTTTGGATGATTTCTTCGGCATTTCCGCCACTACTGCTACTAACTAAACTAATCGCTTGATAGAGGGGATCGATCGCCTTGCGTTGTTCCTGAATATTGCGGATTTCCCGGTGAAATGCTTGGAACCCTTGCAGAATGGGTAACGTGGATGTCATACGTTCCTGCAATTTCTGGGCATCGGCTTGGGTAAAGCCATTGATTTCGATTTGTTCGGATAACGTCCCTCCCGGTTCATAGGTAAATATGAATTTGTTAAATGACCGAATAATAGCCATCACTTTCCCTTTCGAGTCTACAACCGGGAATAACAACAGGTTTTCGATGTGTTTGATCGCGTCAGGTTCTAAGCCAATATGGATTAACAGATCATTCAGTTTCTTGGGGTTTTTGCTGGCTTTGACTGAACGAGACTCAACAATTTTACTGGCGATTCCTAGGGTGGCGGACACCCGAATCTCTTGAGCATTTAGGGTTCTGGAGTTCCAGACTAATGACCAAAAGATGCTTTGTTCGGCATCCATTAGGAAAATCGTGGTTTGTTCGGCACCCAAGAGTTTGTTGATCGAGTTAGTGACAAAGCTCAACGTATAATACAGCGCATTGTAGAGCGCTTCATCACTCTGATCGGCAACGGAATTACTGAGAATTGCCAGGGTGTTATAAACGGATTCTTTTGGCTCAATTTGAGCAAGCTGTTTTAGTGTCTCATGGGTCTTGACAAATTGCAGGATTACGCCCACTCGTTCGTTAAAGACTTGCATGGACTGGCGGTCATTTTTATCAAAACTCGCTTTAAAGTAACTGGGAACGTGGGGCCACTCGTCTTTGTTATACTCTGGATGATCTCCGGGTTTGCGCTTGTTAATCAGTTGGGTTACGCCCAATAATTCCCCATCTGGACTAACAACGGGCATACAGAGGAGGCTACAGGTACGGTAGCGGGTTTGTTCATCCGTTTTTTTGGCATTTTCCGCACTGGGATGATCGTAGAGGTCGAAGGGGATAATCATCGGTTGGCGGGTTTGCGCCACTTGACCCGCAAAGCCCACCCCAATATCACAGCGCACCTCTCCTTTCCCTGGAAGTTCCGTCCATAAGTCTCCGCGATCGCGATCCACTAACCACAAGGTACTGCGATCGGCGTTCAGCAGCTTCTTGGCGGTATTCATTACCCGCTGCAAAATGGCTTTGGTATCTAAGTTAATCTGATCGAGCGATCGCGTGGCTTCCGCTAACGCTGCTGTCGCCCGCAGCTTTTTCATGACCTTATAACAGGATTGGCAACTTTCCAGAATTCGCCGCACTGGAACCACACATTTTGCCAACCGTTCTAAGTCTAAGGTGGTGAATCCTTTGGGTCGCTTGTCAGATTGCTCATCGGTGGGTAATTTATTCAGTAGCTGAATGACCGCAATCACTTCTTGGCTTTCACTTAAAATGGGAAATGCCAAGATGTTTTCAGTGCGGTAACTATATTTTTTGTCAAATTCTTTAACCAGGGCGGCGCGTGGATCATCATAAACATTGTCGGGAATATGGATCACCTTTTTCGTCTGAGCCACCTGACCGGCAATCCCTTCCCCGACTCGCACTTGAATATCCAGGAATTCCCCTTCTTCATTCTCCGCCACTAATGACCAGAGTTCTGTCTTCTCGTCATTCAGTAAGAAAATGGTGGCGCGATCAGCACCGAGTAATTCGCCGACTTTAGAGGTGACATCGCGCAGCACCTCATAAAGGGCTTGCGCCGAACCTTCATCCTCGGATTCCGTATCGGCTTTTGATAAGATTTCCACTTGGGAAACCAGGAGTTTTCGTTCTAATTCTGCTAAGGCTTTGAGAAATTCCGAGTCCCCTGGTTCTAAATCCGCTTGGATGGTTTTTAAAGCCTGATTGACCCATTCTTGGTTAAAGACTGATTCATAGATGCGATTGTGAATCCTAACTTTCCCTTGATGCTTGAGGATTAACCCCATCATCCGCAGTTCCTTCTGTTCGGAACTGTCATTAGCGATCGCTTCTCCTTGTTGGAGGATTCGCTGATACACCAGCAACAGCTTATGACTGCGGTGTTTGCGTCTGAGCAAGCGATCGCGGATCGTCTGCAAATGCATCAGTTCCGGTTGCTGCTCCCAATTCTCGATCCAGCGCGATCGCACTAAGTTTTCCACCCATTGCGCTTCTGCTCCTTTCGACGGTGCATCAGGTGCTTGAGCGATCAATCGACAAAGCTGCTGGGTGAGGAAGGGTTGTCCTCCTGTCCATTTCAACACCTCCACCAGCAATCGTTTATAGTTTTGTGATTTAGCTTTTAATCCTCTGGCGATTTGTAATCCGCTACTGGCACTTTCTGGATAATGGGACTGTTCCGATAAATTAGAAATCATAGTGCAACCTGGTGTAAACGCCTTGGCAGCTTGCCTTCTCTCGCTAGTCGGGTGGTGATTGGGGATCAGGAGCCGTGAGTAATCCATTGGGACTATCTCAGATGCTACCTCACCTATGGCTTAAATTAGACTCTACCGATCTCAATATCGTAAGACAAATAGTATTGACAATACTACTAAATTATGTATGCTCCTGAATATATTTCACCCTATCGGTGAAAATTTGTGAAGATGAGGGAGATGGGGGAACACAGGCGCTGCTTGAAGCTGGGGGAGTTGACTCAACACTCAGTCAGGGCGGGCGCGAGTTAAGTTAACGGTTTGCTTCTGAATGGTATCTGTAAAACCCGCCCCTACACACTCAACACTTACCCCATCACCCAATCAATTACTGGCCCTTTGGGTACAATGCGAGTCGGGTTAATGTGGGGATGGCTTTTGTAATAGTGTTGCTTGATCTGGTCAAGGTTACAGGTATCACTAACACCCGGTTGCTCATAGAGATCTTTGAGATAATTTCCCAGATGGGGATAATCGCTAATTCGGCGTAAGTTGCACTTAAAATGCACGTAGTAAACAGGGTCAAAGCGAAACAGGGAGGTGAACATGCACCAATCGGCTTCCGTTATGCGATCGCCACACAGATAAGGTTGCTGGGATAGAACGGCTTCCCAATAGTCTAGTTCTTCAAAAAGTTCTGTTACCGCCTCGTCATAAGCCGTCTGAGTCGTGGCGAACCCAGCACGGTATACACCATTGTTGATCGGTTGGTAAATTCTGTCAATCGCGCGATCGATTTCTGCTTGCAGATGATCGGGATAGAAGCTAACCTGAGATTTCGCGATCGCCTCAAACTCAGTATCGAACATGCGGATAATCTCACGGGATTCATTATTCGCGATCGTATTCTTTTGTTTATCCCAAAGCACAGGGACTGTCACTCGTCCGGTACAGTTCGGGTCAGCTTTTAGATACACTTGTCGCAAATAACGAGACCCATGAACCGTATCCGGGATACAACCGGGAGCATCAGAAAATTCCCATCCGTCCTCATCCATAAACGGGTCAACAATTGAGAGGCTAATTGCCTCCTCCAAACCCTTTAATTTCCGCATAATCAGCGTGCGGTGCGCCCACGGACAAGCGAGAGACACATAGAGATGGTAGCGTCCCGACTCAGCTTTAAACCCTGTAGAACCATCCGCACTCACCCAGTTATGAAACTTGGTCGGATTTCGCATAAATCGCCCCTGAGGGTCTTGCTGGTAAGGTTCCTTTGTCCATTGTCCATTCACCAGCATTCCAGTTGCCATATTTTCTCCCTATTTCAACGCTTTGTTAATTATCCCAAATTTATGTTATTCAATTCTCTATTTCATCTTGTCATCCTTCGCCCTTGGTTATTCTCAAAAAAAACGGCACATAACCAAAGACGAAGGACAAATTCAGCGTTACTCTTCCGTACTGAGGATTTGCGGCACTTTAAAAAAGTCCCCATCTTGGTCAGGAGCTTCTGCCAATAAAGCATCCCGCTCCGGATATCGTTGAAGTTGGTCAGGTCGGGTCACATTACTCACATCAATAGCTCTAGTCGTTGGCGGAACATTTTCTGTATCCAATTCACTAAGCTGTTGAAAGTAATCCAAAATGCTATTAAGCTGCGGCAAAAATTGATCTTCTTCTTCAGAAGTCAATTCCAAACGCGCCAGATTAGCGACTTTGCGAACTTGTTCTAGGTCAATCATGATTGTTGATTGTTAATTTTTGATTCTTCCCTAGTCAATGACCAAGGACAAATGACAAATGACGATCACTAAAAATAGATATCAATAGCTGAACGTCCGCTAGTTTTTAGCCAATTTTGGGCTTCCAAGTAGTTATTAGGAGCCAGACGAATCGCTCGTTTCCAATACTCGGCGGCTTGCTCAAACAACTTTTCTGCGGCTTCATCATTTCCTGCTTCCTTCTGCTTCTCACCTTGGAAGTGGTAAATGACAGCAACATTATTCAGCGCTTGGGGGAGACGGGGATTAGAGTCGAGGGCTTGATGGTAGTACTCTAATGCTGTCTCATGCTCACCGTTGCTGGTATAAATTAACGCCATGTTGTATAGAATCAAGCCGCGGTCATAGGAATCTTCTTCTAACTCCAACGCTTGCTTGTAGTTATCCAAAGCTTCGGCATATTCGCCATCTCCCTGAGCAGACATACCATCTCGGTAATAGACAAATGCTTCTTTCGCTCTCTTGTTGGTTGGCAAAACCTTAAGAATTAGATCTGCCATTACCGTGAAGGTTTTATCAACAAAGTTATCGTTACGCTGTGTTCGTGGCATAGTAGCTTCCCAATTATCCCGGTTGTCAATCATCGTAGCGTGTCTGGGATGCACTCGATCAGACATTGGGGAAGAGGTGATTATTGAATCGGGGACACGTCGCTTTGATACAAGGGCGCAGGTCGGTGCGCCCCTACGGTTTGCGGGCGTACAGCAGAAATAACTGAACAGCTAATACCTCCCCTATCAATGAATCGTCCCCTCGGGCAGAATTGTCCCTTGGAGACTAGCACCCTCTAGGTTACAATCATCTAAATTTGCCCCTGTCAGATTCGCTTTGTCAAGATGGGTACCTTCCAATCTAGCGCCTTTGAGGTTAGCGGCTTGGAGATTTGCTGCTGTGAGATTCGCCCATCTCAAATCTGTTCCTTCTAAATCGGCGGCGCTGAGGTTTACCCCAAACAGATAAGCACTACCCAAATGAGCCTGACTCAGGTTAGCCTTTTCCAAGTCAGCTTGGTAGAGGTAAGCACCAATCAATTCGGCTTCATGGAGGTTAGCATGACTCAAATTAGCCCGGTTAAGATGGGCATGAATCAAGCTGGCTTCACTGAGATTGCTGCGTCTCAAATTGGCTTCATTGAGCATTGCGCCTTTCAGGTTTGCCTCTCTCAAGTCTGTGCCAATCAGATTAGCATGACTCAGATTAACGTTCATCAACTTAGCGCTTCTGAGATCAGCGCCGATTAAGTTAGCATGGCTTAGATCAGCATAACTGAGTTCCGCTTGCATCAAATGAGCGCTGACTAAGGAAGCTTCGATGAGATTAGCGTCAATCAGATTAGCCAGACTCAGATAAGCAAGGCTCAGGTTGGCTTTTGTTAGGTTGGCGGTGATTAGATTCGCCGACTCTAACTGCGCCCCTTTCAGGTTAACGTGCTTCAGGTTAGCGCCTCTGAGGTTAGCGCCTTCTAGGTTAGCCTCGCTCAAATCGGGTTCTATGGTTTGATGTTGATTTCTCCATTTAATCCAGCCAACTGCACCTTGTTGAAGTAATCTCAGATGCTCTAAATTTGCCATTCGCGTCTCCCGCTTTACCGTTCACTCTTGTCTATTGGTGAAGATTCAAGCGACTCACGATAAACGCCACAATCGCCAATCCTAATAATGTCGGAGTTAACCAATTTCCCCAGCGCACGTAAAGCGTCTGGGTTTGTCGCCGATATATTGTCGCCGCGTGAATCTGGTATGTATTAATCCCAGAAAGCCATAAGGTTCTCCCATGAGGATCTACAATGCCAGAATAGCCCGTATTCGTCGCCCGTACTGCCCACCGGTCTGTTTCAATGGCTCGCATCACATCTTGGGCGTGATGTTGGGCGGGCATGGTTTCACTATAATGAGCATTATTTGAGGCACTGAGAATAAACTCACCCTCCCTGGCGGCTTGATGGCGGAAATGATAGGCAAAGGCTGACTCATAACAAATCCCCGCGATCGCACGACCAAAAGGTGTGGCAAACTGTTGGTTGGGTTTACCTGCGGCTAAATGGGCATCTAAGGGGGAAAGTCGATCAATTAAACCGCCGAATAGTTCCTCAAAGGGAATATATTCTCCTAAAGGTACAAGAATAACTTTGTTATAGCGACTGATGGTTTCACCCGTACCTGTAATCGTAAATAAGCTATTGGTAAGGCTATCCCCTTTTTCACCAAAAGCCCCCAGCCAAACCAGTACACCTTTTTCTAAAATAGCTTGTTTTAAACGGTCGAGTTTGTATTGATAAAACGGAACGGGTGAGCGAAATTGATTATCCTGTTCATCCCAGATAAATGGCAAAGCTGTTTCGGGTGTCAAAACTGCCTCAACTCCTTGATCAGCTAAGGCGTTGTAACCGTTGGTATAATTTTCAATTGCCCGACTCAAACCATCTCGGTAGAGTTTAATTGTGTTCGGAATATTCCCTTGAATAATGCCAACCTTGAAGGCGGCTTGAGTCGGTTGAATCAGAGGGCGACTGTAGAGTCCAAATCCAATCAGATGGAAACCGATGAGGAGTCCTAAGGCTAGCATAAGTTTCTGCTTTGCGTTAGAATCAGTAACTCGTTTGGTTCGATTTGAGAAATAACTAATCCCAGCTTCGGCGATTAACCCATTTACAGCAACAACGGCTGCAGTTACCGTAAACGGACCTGAAATCTGACCTAGATGCAAAATCCATAAATTATGGGGACTCTGGGTATAAGCCAGGGATGTCCAGTTGAGATCGCCTAAGGTCCAGAAGGCTTCTAAGCCACACCAGAGGGCAATTCCCACCAAGACGCGAGTGAGGGTTTTAAATTTTGCACCTTGACGATTCAACATTGAATTGAACGCCGTCATCCCCACCGCCCACAGCACCACAAGCACCGTCCCCCAGAGGGTAATAAACGCCCAGCAAAAAAGCGCGATCGCTAAACTGGCTAACCAGGGTACTCCCATCCAATCCATGGGATGAACACCTGTAATCCAAAATAGGGCTAAGCCTTGATAGCCAATCCCCCAGCAGAAACCAGATAAAGCCGTCTGGCGCAGGCTTTGACGGGTTACGACTAAGAACCATAAAGGCATCAAAGCAATCCACGCCAAAGACCATGCTTCTACAGGGGATGGGGTTAATCCCATGAGGATACCACCCAACAGGGATAACAAGAAAGGAGATGCTCGCCAAAGTTGCTTAGGAATTTGCATAGTAAGGATTGTGGTACTCAGGGTAATCTGTCACCCAATTAAGTCCTATTAAACATTCTGCCTTAATCTAGCCGTTAGCAGTTTTCAATGATTGGCAAAATTGTCTTTTCCTGTTCCCTGTTCTCTGTTCCCTCTGACTGAAGAGAATGGGCTAGCACTATTGAGAATTTATGAACACTTCTCACCGTACTAGCCCAGATTGCTTGTTTTTGTTGGAGATGTTACTTGATTGTGTTCTGTTTTTAACGGCTATGACATCGGCAATAGTTATCAAATAATTTTGCGCTACTTTGCGGATGTCATTTGAGAAGAATCGGATCTAAACACCATAAGATCCATGATGCCTTTTTTGGCGTTTTAGGATATGGGGTTCCATTTAAAATTAGATACACCCATCCCAACACTATAACGAGTTGCAAATTATTCACTGAGCGGCACTTGTAACTTGAGTCTTTGAACATCCCCCTCTTCACCCACAGCCGGAAATAGGTCAAGGGGATCGCCAGAGTTGAGGGTATCTCCGACTACAATTCGTAGGCGATCGTTGATGGCAAAGCCTGAATCTGTAGAATTCACTCCCGCTTCATCTGGAGCAATGGGCGAGTTGGTATTGAAGAAAGAGCGGTAATCATTGGATAAACTGCGACGTTCTACAGTCCGTAGGGATTCACCAGATAACGTAACTGAATTTTCATTAGAACTAAACGGCGCGTCAGACTGAGCTTGGGTAAGGGGGGCTAAGCCAAAGACCGCAGCGGTGATACCTAAAACAATAAGTGTGTGGCGTCTCATGAGCGCTCTCCCTGATTCTATAGTGTTGGAAACTTGCTACTGTTGAGACCAATCATACTTTTTAGCATAGCAAGAATTGCCCTTGGCTAATCAATCGAGTTTCAGCTACTGACCTCTGTCTTGATCATCAAATTCAAATCCCCAGTCTTCATCCTCATCCTCAGGTTCCTCTTGTGGTGGGGGTTGACGATAGGGTGGGGTAATCACTCGATAGTTAGCATCATACACTCCATCAGCTCTGCCAATCCCCGACTTAGACTTATTTGATTCTCGGTAACTGTAGGAATAAACAGAGTCGGGTTGAGATGGGCGGCTGGGTTCTTGAGTGGCTTCGTAACCCCTACTTGGGCGCTCTGTTTCCTCTGATACCTCTTCCTCCTGCTCACTCTCAAACTCATCCCAGTCAAACTCGTCATCTGTGGATGTTGCAGGTTCTCCTTCAAAGTTCCATTCTGGAGCAATAGATTGATCCCAATCCGAACCTGAAGCAGAGGACGAGGGTTCTGGAGGTGGTGGTTCTGGAGGTGGCGGGGGAGGTGGAATTTCCGGTTCAGAGTTCTCCGGTTCAGGTTCCTCCTGCTCAAACTCGGCTTCCTTTCGCCAGCGATTTTGAGGCGATGCTTGGGCGACGCGCTCAAACCTCTGAACCCTCCTGGGTCGAAAACTGAGCAATTGTAAGACTAAACTGGTGAGTATGCCGAGTGCGATCGCCAGTCCTATCCATACCGTCAGAGGCAATGCAACGGTTTGCATTCCCAAAAACATGACAGACAAGACGGGGGCTGACAAATTTGACAAAACAAATATAGCCAGTCCGCCTCCAACCACGCATAAGAGTACAATTCGATTGACAGGCATGATCACTCACAGTTATAGATCCAGCGTTACCTGCTACATAAAACTAATACAATTCCCGACATAACCGGACATTGATGTTTACTTACTGCTTCTACCAGGGCTGTCGGCAGCGTCCTGTCCACAGTCGTTAAGTTCCGGGCCCAGCCGCCCGTACTTTTTCTTTTGGTGCCTTTTCGCTTGTTAACTGCCGCGTTGAAATCCCGGCACTTAACAGCACCGCACCCAAGACAGTGAAATACCCTATCGCTCAATTTCATCGGTTGTATGTGTCCACAGTCTGAACACATCTTCGATGAAGGAAACCATCGGTCTACCAATTCAACCACTGTGCCAAACATCGATTGTTTGTAGGTGAGTTGACGCCGAAATTCATAAAACCCTAAATTGCCAATCGCATCGGCTAACTTTGAATTAGCCATCATCCCGGACACATTTAAATCTTCTATCCGAATGTGATGATAGTTTCGACTGATAGAAGTGGTTAACTTCTGTAGGAAATCACGTCGAATATTGGTAATTCGGTTATGCAATCGGGCAACTCGTTTGTAGAACTTCTTGGCGTTATTGGAAGCGGGTATTCCCTGTTTAGAATTTCCTAGTTGTTTATGGCGGTTACGCCATTGTATTTTCGCTAGCTTGATTTTCGCTTGCTTTATCGATTCGGGTGCTTCTACTGTTGTCCCATCACTGAATGTGGCAAAGGTTTTCACTCCCAAGTCGATACCAACTTTCTCTACAGCCTGAGAGCTAACAGGTCGTTTATCAGCCCGGATAGCAAAGGACACATACCATTTAGAGGCAACACGAGACAGTGTAAACGTCTGCGTCGCACAGGTAAAGGGTACGGGTTCAGCTAACCTAAACGTCCCTAGGGTCGGGATTTTTATCCTCCGACCTGACCACACTGTTACTGGTCCGTTGGATGAATCCACTGTGAATGACGCTTGAGCTTTTTTGCGCTTGAATTTCGGGAAGTCTCCCAACCCTTTAAAAAAGCGAGTCAAGGCGTTTTTCAGGGCAATCAAGGCGTTTTGATAAACACGAGAGGAGAGCTGATTCATCCAAGCGAACTCGGGCTTCGTCTTTGTGAAGTTGGTGAGAACTTTACGGATTGCCGAAATCTTCTTAGTCACACCTCCCTTGATATCCATCACCTGCTGGTATAGCGCCAGTCCATAGTTATAGACAAACCGGGAAAAGCCTGCGTGTTGCGCCATCAAGGTTTGTTCAATGTTATTGAGTTTTAGTTCCAGCTTGATGGCATACATAGTAGGTAGAACCTAAGGGTGGCAACCCCAGTCCATTGACTCTCTCTGAAATCATGTTAATTTATTTTGGCAACAAAGAGCGAGTGCTTCAAAAAATGTCATATAATGTCGGAAAATGTCAGTAAAATTATTGTCCTAGGTCATCCTCTAACTTACCGCTTTCTTTGCATCTGATCCCTCATCCTGAGTGGGGTGTGGAGTTTAGGATGTGGGGTTTAGGGTTTACAGCAGTAGCTCAAATACCGAGTTTTACCGATAATTGACCTGTACACGGATGAGATCATCGCGTCCGTGGTAGGTTCCTCATGTATTAGCGCGATACATCACTGATAGTTCCTTGGGAGTACGTCCCGGAGCGGATCACTAACCCGTATTATTAGAAGAGGGGTTAGATTATAACAGTCTTGGCATGACGATTATTTGGGAACTCGATTTCTATTCGCGTCCAATTTTGGACGACAATCAGAAGAAAGTCTGGGAAGTCTTAATTTGTAAGAGTCCTTTAAACATCCATCAATCCTCAGACGACATATTTCAGTACGCGCAGTTTTGTTCCAACCAGCAGGTCAACTCCTTATGGTTACGGCAATCTATAGAAGAGGCGATCGCGCAAGCGGGACAAAAACCCAAAAAAATTCGCTTTTTCCGGCGTCAGATGAGCAACATGATTAGTATTGCCTGCCAAGAGTTAGGCATTCCGGCGATCGCGAGTCGTCGGACTTATACCCTAGATCGCTGGCTCCAGGAGCGGATGCAGGACGTTTATCCCCATCAACCCGGATATCAGTCCTCAGCCGCCGCGTCTTCCTTTGTGCGCTACCAACCTCAGGTTCCCCAACCCTTACCCGACGCCATCCAAGGACAAAAATGGGCATTGGTGAGCTTGGAAGCCGGAGCATTTGCGGAAATGGAAGAGTGGGACATTGACTTTGGCGAAGCCTTTCCCCTGTCAATGATGAAACTCGCTCCAGATACGCGCATTCCCGGCATAATTATTTTCTCTGATCGCGCCAAAGCCTTAGCCGCTTGGATGTCTGGCTTAGAACTGGCGTTTGTTAAATTTCAGGGAGGCGTCACCCCTAAGTTATTACTGGAAACGGGTGCTAGTGATAGCTGGATTTTAGCTAATATAACCGATACCCAAACCCTAGCGGAAGCTCAAGGATTTGAATCTGCCAAAGAAAACGCCCAGTTCGTACATTTTCTCGCTGTGCAGTCAACGCCAACCTCAGAAACCTTTGCCGGATTTTGGTTGTTGCAAGAGCTAAAGTAGCGCTTACTGGGTTAGGGGTTCACCACCATAAGCCGGAAATATAAACAGAATAATTAACTCTAAACATTATGGAGTCTCCAAATTTGTCACCCGCCCTCTTGAGCGAGCAACTCTTAGATCTGGCACTCAAAGCCGGAGCCAAGGATGCTGAAGTCTATCAGTCGCGATCGCTGTCTCGACCTGTATTATTTGAAGCGAATCGCCTCAAGCGGCTAGAAAGTAGTCAATCAGAAGGGGTGGCGCTACGTTTATGGAAAGATGGACGTCCAGGATTGGCGGTTGCTTATGGTGGGGTGAATCCCCAAGATTTAGTGGATCGAGCTATCGCCATTAGCGCCCTGAATGAATCTGAATCGGTGGAACTAACACCAGGACGAACGGAAAGTTATCCCGACTTGGGCAAGTTCGTAGCGGTAGAAGAATTGGTCGTCATGGGCAAAGAAGCGATCGCTCAAATTCGGGATGCCAATCCAGATGTCATCTGTACGGCGGAATTGGAATGTGAAGCAGAAACCACCCGTTTGATCAATTCTCAAGGCTTAGATTGCCACTACACCGACACCACACTTAACGGTTTTTTCTCCGTAGAATGGGTGCGTGGTGATGACTTTTTATGCGTATCTGATGGTCAAACTCAACGAGAGGAGCTTAACCCAAATAAGGTCGTACAAGCAATTCTGCAACGCTTAAACTGGGCGCAAGCCAATGTTTATCCCCCCATCGGTCAAGTGCCAATCTTGCTCACAGCCAAAGCCGCAGATTTGCTCTGGGATACCGTACAAACCGCTTTGAATGGGAAGCAGGTTTTGGAAGGCGCTTCACCTTGGAGCGATCGCGTGGGTCAAGTGGTCAGTTCCCTCAATCTCACCCTCTCTCAACAACCGAATACAGGTCCATATAGCTGCCCTTTTGACGACGAAGGTACGCCCACTCGACCCCTACTATTAATTCGAGAAGGGCAATTGCAGCAGTTTTATTGCGATCGCACCATAGGGCGATTAATCGGAGGAGGCAGTACAGGTAATGGATTTCGCCCCAGCTTAGGCAGTTATCCGACCCCAGGCTTAGTCAATATCATGGTGCAACCGGGTAAAGGATCGTTGAGAGACTTGCTACGTCAACTCGATGATGGATTAGTAATCGACCAAATCCTCGGTGGTGGAGCTGGCATATCCGGTGACTTTTCTGTCAATGTTGATTTAGGGTATCGCGTTTGCAACGGTACGATCATCGGTCGGGTGAAAGACACTATGGTCGCGGGTAACGTCTATACCGCCCTTAAGCAGATTATTGCCCTCGGTGAAGATGCGGATTGGAATGGTCCATGTTATACCCCATCCTTAATTTTAGAAGGACTCTCGGTCACCGCTTCCGAGCAAACCTCTATTCTGATTTAGCCCGTTAGGGGAGTTATCAGTTATCAGTGAGCAGTTATCAGTTATCAGGAGCAGGGGAAGCAGGGGGAGCAAACAAAGAAGGCATGATAAATGATAAATGACAAATAACCAATGACAAATGATAAATGACCAATGATCAATCCCATACGTCAATGGTTACTACCCAAGCGACGTTTGGCGATCGCAGAAGCCTGTTTAATTGGGGTGGTTTCTGCGCTATCCGCCGTGTTACTCCAACACAGCATTGGCTGGCTCGGTTCATGGCGCATTCATTTTTCTGAACAATTTTCGCCATTTTTAGTTTTACCCGCCTTCGGACTGGTATTGGGAGCGCTGTCTGGATTCCTAGTCGAGTACTTGGCACCCGATGCTTCAGGGAGCGGTATTCCTCAGATTAAAGCCGCACTTGCCCAATATCCCATCGCTCTAGATTTGCGTGTAGCGCTAGTCAAACTCGTCAGTAGTATTTTAGCGATCGCGGGAGGACTAACCCTAGGACGCCAAGGACCTACTGTGCATATTGGCGCAGCGTTAGCGGCTCAGTTTAGCCGTTGGTTCCCCACATCCCCAAGCCATCGACGACAGATCATTGCGGCGGGGTCAGCGGCGGGTTTAGCGGCGGGGTTTAATACCCCAATCGCGGGTATTTTGTTTGTGGTTGAGGAATTACTCCATGATTTTTCTGGGTTAACTCTAGGAACGGCGATTCTCGCCTCATTCATCGGTGCGGTGATTTCCCGGATTTTAGGGGGTCGTAGTCTCGATCTGAACCTGGAACTGAGTCAGACGACCAATAGTTTTTCCGCCCTGGAAATTCCTTTTTATTTGCTGCTGGGTCTTTTAGCGGGATTACTGGCAACATTATTTAATCGCGGGATTCTGTTTTCGTTGACGTTACAGCGCCGCTTTCATGTCTCTTTGGCGGTGAAAATGGGGCTAGCTGGATTAATCTGTGGTTGTGTGGTGTCTCTGTTACCATCAGATTTTCGCAATAATCGTGGGTTGCGGGAGTTGTTAATTACAGGCGCAGAAACTTGGCAATTCACTAGCCTCGCCTTAGTAATCTACTTTTTTCTCACTCTCATTTCTTACGGATCGGGCGCTCCTGGGGGTTTATTTCACCCCTCACTGGTTTTGGGTTCTGCTTTGGGTCATCTGGTGGGCGTCGCTAAGTTGTCTTTTTTTGGTTTTGGATCGCCGACGACTTACGCTTTGGTCGGGATGGGGGCATTTTTTAGTGCGGTATCCAAAGTTCCCATAACCGCGATCGTGATCATATTCGAGATTACGGCGGATTTCAATCTGGTTTTACCGTTAATGATCACCTGTGTGGTGTCTTACCTGATTGCCGATCAACTCTCCAAAGGTTCGCTTTATCAGCGTCTGTTGGAATGGAGGGGGTATATCTCCCCGACTGAAAAAGTAGACAAGGGTTCATTGACTGGGTTAACCGCAGCGGATTTGATGCAACGGCGGGTGGAAACCTTATCGCTGCAAATGAGCCTTGATGACGCTTTACAAACGGTGTCTAGCTCGACGCACCAAGGGTTTCCTGTGGTAGATGAGGGGACACTGGTGGGGATTATTAGTCAATCAGATATTACAAATGCGACAAAAATGCAAGGTAATCCCCCCCGCTGTGCTTTTCCCGGAACCACACCCTTAACGGATATTATGACGCCACACCCGATCACGGTTAAGCCGACGGCGAGTTTAGTGGATGTGCTGTATTTGCTCAACCGTTACCACCTCAGTCGTCTCCCAGTAACTGAAGGGCGTAAGTTATTAGGAATTATTACCCGCAGCGATATTATTCGGGCGGAATTAGATCAGCTAGATCGTAAGACAACTCAACCCGGCTCACAATTGACACCCTCTTGTGTGGTTTATCAAACCCGCGCCCCAGAAACTGGACGAGGACGGTTATTAGTTCCCATCGCCAATCCCCAAACTGCGCCGATTTTAGTCAGACTCGCCGCCGCCATTGCCCGCGATCGCGATTATGAATTGGAATGCTTACAGGTGATTATCGTCTCCCGCAGCAATTCTCCAGCAGAAACTCCAGTAAAAACAGCAAAAATTCGTCGCTTATTACGTCAGGCAGAAAAGTGGGGACGAGATTGGAATATACCTGTTCACACTCAAATACGGGTGAGTCAGGATATTACTCAAGGGATTCTAGAAACCATTAAAGAACGACATATTAATCTGATTCTGATGGGGTGGAAAGGCTCAACCTCAACCCCTGGGCGCATTTTTGGCGGGGTGGTGGATGGGGTGATTCGACAGGCGCCCTGTGATGTGATGGTGGTGAAATTCGGTGAGATGATGCATCCGCCTTATATCCCTCCCTTCTTTCAGCGTTGGTTGATTACCATCGCCGGGGGTCCCAATTCTCAACGCGCCTTGGAGTTTATTCCGGCGTTAGTTCCCTTAAGTGGTAAGCCCCTAGATATTCAATTATGCCAAGTCTTTGATCCAGATGATACGCTGATGAATACAACAGCCCTAGAAAAAGCCAGCAACTTTTTAAAGGGGCAAATGAATGGTCGGATTCGCCAGATTCCCATTCGCGCCAGTGAGGTATCTGATGCTGTTGTTCATTTAGCCAATGACCAATTCTGTGATGTTGTGGTTTTAGGGGCAAGTCGGGAAGGGCTGTTACAGCAGGTGATTCAGGGGAATATTCCCGAAGCGATCGCGCGACGGGTTAAGAGTACAGTTATTTTAGTTCGCAGTGTGACATAATTTTTCTTACAATTCCTATTTTTTCCAGGGAAGCTTTGTCCCCATTTCAGTTAGCGCTGAGAAAACCAAATAGAGGATAAGACAGCTAACACCTGCCCAAAAAAGAACTAAATCATTATCCATAATTTGCTAACTCTAAAATCATTTTTGAAACAAAGCATGACTTGGTTGCCACAAAATCCCTAAAATTTATCAATGGATAATTAATAATTGTCAATTATCAATTATTAATTATCCATTGATAAAGGCGGATTTGGTATAATGGGATATTGATATGACACATTCAGCGTTTTTTCTTCGACCCAGAAGAGCTGCTACTACTACCAAAACTAGAGGAACTATTTCTGGATGAATTAGGTTTAGGTTTTGATTGGTTAGATCTTAAATTACTACTCCCGTAACCAGAACCCGTAGTTTTGCTACTCGATGAAGACGGGGAGGAACTTGTTGAGGAACCTGTCGATGGTGGAGCAGATTGAGTTGTTGTGGCTGGATTTCTTGTTCCCGGTGGAGTTTTCGGTATTGTCGATTTATCCGTTGGCGTTGATGGCGTCGTACTGGATGAATTTGTGGATTCGGGTGAAGTTTTCGGAGTCGTTGTTTGACTCGTGGTTGACTTCCTCAACACTCCCGATGTGCGTAACTGATTGTTCGACACCGCAGGCGGTGGTGTATTGTGGTTGCTTTTATATTTAGCTACCGCTTGGTCATAACTTGAGGCATGATAGCCACTATACAGCACTTGACCTGATCGATAGGGGGGTGGAATATAATATCGAGGAGAATTAAATTCCAGTTCAATCTCAATCCCCCCGTCACTCTCAAAGGGTTGCCAGTACGTTGATTCCTCACGCACAATGACCATTTCATTATTACTGGCTCCTTCCGTAACCGCGTGGATATATTCAATCTGAAAATCTGGACTCAAATGCAAAACGGCTTGGTTATTCTGCTTATGTAGATAACTTTGTTCTCCAGCATTGAGTTCCCCTTGTGTCAGGGGTATCATTTGCGGATTCGTCGTGCTGTACGCCGCGCCTGTATAATTCATCAAAAATAAGGTATACTGCCCATTGGCGTCATTGTAGGTCACTTGCTGGAGAGCATACTTCCCATCAGTGAGTCGAGTTTGAGACGATACGGTGTTGGTGTCCTGTCGCCCAGTAGACTGATAAGAGTTGGTTGAATCCTGACAAGCCACTGTTGTCCAACACAGCGCTACACTGAGAATAACGGGCGTAAATTTGCGGAACCTTCGGCGTGGCGTACCCATAACTGCTTTTAAAGAATTTTTCATCGCTACTACTTTAAACTTTAACTCGTGATTATTTAAGGAAGGAAGGTTGTTAACGTTTAGACATGACGCCTCGGCTTAGCCAATAGCCAAACTGGGGATGAGTGTCTGTCTATTACTCAAGATTAGGTCTTGGATTATATGCGCGATCGCGAGTTTTGTTAAATTTCTTAACCGATTGTTCCCAGTTCCCGGAAAATCCCTGGTGTGACACTGAACGGGTGGGGAATCTCTTGACCAAACCAATATAATATCCTGATTTCGGCTAAGGCGTCCAGAATATTGCATAGAAAACCGATGGAAGAGTGATCGCAATCTTCACACCGACGCGAGCAAGTTGTAGGAAAAAATGAATAAACGACTATTGAGTGTCAGTCTGCTCTTCCCTATTTTACTCCTTGAGGCAGCTCACAGTTTAGCTTATCCTGGAAACACAGCGACTCAAGCATTCGTATTTTCCAGACTTAGCCAGAGAACATCTCAAGTTACATTTGCTACAAGAGAGTCCCCCTCATTTTTCCTTACAGCTAGGAAAGAGAAACCGAAAACCTGTCGGTGGGCGGGCTATTGTGACGATGAAGATAACGAAGATGAGAATAACGAGGATAATGAGACAGGTGCGATCGCGTGGCGAGATGCTATGTCTTTCAACGACAATAGAATAAGGATGATGAGGACTTATGGGACTAGATCTACCGAGATTTTATAAAGCGTGCAATCCAAGCAAACCCTTAACCGCAGGGGAAGTGGAAGATCAGAACTATTATATTGATTTTTCCCCCGTTAGAGGGAACCGAATTATTCAGTCACTGCGACGCACAATTGCCCTAATTTCACCAGATGAACCCACCTGCCAACTTTTTACAGGTCATATTGGCTGTGGTAAGTCTACTGAATTACTGCGACTCAAAGCTGAGTTAGAAGATCAGGGATACTATGTGGTTTACTTTGAGTCATCCCAAGACTTAGATATGGCGGATGTCGATATTACTGATATTCTCCTCAGTGTTGCTGGTCGAGTCAGTGAGAGTTTAGAAGCGATTAAAATTAAACTTCACCCCGGTTATTTTGCCAATCTTTTTAGTGAAATTGCCGATTTTCTGCAAACTCCGATTGAATTGAATGCCGAAGCAGAACTCTCGATTGGTATTGGTAAAATTACCGCCAAAACCAAAGAAAGCCCAAAACTCCGCCGCCGCTTACGGGAATATTTAGAACCCCGTACCAGTGGTATTTTAGAGTCGATTAACACTGAACTTTTAGGACGGGCAAACACCGAACTGCGGCGACGGGGAAAAGCGGGACTGGTAGTGATTGTCGATAATTTGGATCGGGTGGATAATCGTCCGCTTCCCTCGGAACGCTTACAACCCGAATACTTATTTATTGACCGAGGTGACCAATTACGGAAACTGAATTGCCACGTTGTTTATACTATTCCGCTATCGTTAACCTTCTCTAATGATGTCGAAATTCTGAAAAATCGATTAGGAGGTGGACTACCGCCGACTATTTTACCCATGGTTCCTGTGCGCGAACGGGATGGATCAGAATGTAAGGAAGGGATGGATTTGCTGCGACAAATGGTCTTAGTGAGAGCATTTCCTCATCATACTCCAGCACAACGATTAGCCTTACTTCCAGAAGTCTTTGATAATGCTGAAACCTTAGATCGTCTCTGTCAAATCAGCGGGGGTCATCTGCGAAATTTATTGGGACTTCTATTTGGCTGTTTGCGACAAATGGACCCCCCAATCTCGCGGGATTGTTTAGAAGGCGTGATCCGCGAAAGTCGGGATTACCTCACCTCATCTATTGATGATGAGGAGTGGGAATTGTTATTTCAGGTGGTACAACAACAGACAGTGAAAGGAGACGTGGAATACACGACTTTACTCCGTAGCATGTTCGTCTATGAATACCGCGATCGCAACGGGAATTGGTTCTCTATCAATCCAGCTTTAGAAGAGACACAGAAGTTTCAAAATTGGTTGAGAGAAAACACCTAAAATGACGGTTGGTGTAACTCTACTTAGCAACAATTTTAGGGGCGTGTTTAGGGATTCAATGATGAGACAAACTTAAAACAAAACAACAAAACCAGCCCCTACAACCAAAATTTTACAAGTTTGTAAAATTTAGACCTTTCTCGATAAATTCTGGAATAATTAAATGATGCCACTCCAGTTTTGTCAACTCAGTATTAGCAAAACGCTGACCCAATACATCCACAGGATTTGTGTTTTCCGTGATTATACCAACTAGAATCCGGATTGAACCGATATGACTACAAATCAGAACCTTATTCACCTTACCCGTTTGCGTTGCCTGAGCCAGCTCAATCAAAAATGAGAAAATCCGTTGAGCTAATTGTGCATAACTTTCGCCATTTTCTGGTGCGTAGTTTAAATTTCCAGCCGCATATTCGGGAATAAATCGGAGTTTCCCTCCTTCTAATACCCCTAAATTACGTTCATTCAGGCGCTCGTCTTTGTGGATACTGCCCACGCTGATCCTGCTGCTAGTTATAGCAATATCTAACGTTTTATAGGCGCGTTTTAATCCGGAGGCAAATGCTAAACTGTAATCCGGATCAAGTTGAGTTCCTAATACCCTGGCTTGATCTTCTCCTTGAGGCGTTATGTCTACGTCTTGAGAACCGGCAATTCGCTTTTCGGCATTGACGGTGCTTTGAGCATGACGAAAAATGTGTAATGTTATTGGAGTTGCTAAAATCAAAGGGTATTTTAGGTGTTTGCGGATGTCTTGCCAACTAAGAAATTTGTCATTGTTCATTCATTTTATTTCCTTTGAGGCAATAGAAATTGAAGCAACTCTTGAGGGGCGGCAATGTTCCTATAATCCCTTTAACAAACATAACTTTACTACTCTAAGTTCTCTGGATAAATGAAGAATCCCGCGCTGTAATCAAAGATTTCAGCGTCGGGAGTGTCAATGTAAAAGCGAAGTATCCGAGCCGAGTCATAATTGGCATAACCTAGTAGATAGACGATCGCGCGATCGCAGAGTTATTCTTCGGTTTCTGGTGATTTTAAATATAAGGGGGATGAGACGGAGGGGTTAACATCTGGAGATGATTCAGGAATAAACTTTTCCCAAAATCCCATTCCTTCAATACTGGCAGATACCACGCCAGCGGCTATGCCAACTACCCCTAAAATCCCGACAACCATCGCCCAACGGGGTGGTTTAGCTAATCCAGAAATCACACCACCTCGCTGTACTCCCAACAATTTTAACCAATCCAGCACAGACTTGGGACGTGCTTCGGGTTCGAGTTTCATTCCCGCCAGAATCGCTTTATTAACGCGCTTAGAAATTTGAGGATTAATCTGTTTTGGGGGAATTAAATCTGCCTTACCCTTTTGGCGATCGCTAGAGGTGGCGGGTAGCTTCCCGGTTAAGAGGACATACAGCGTTGCGGCGAGGGAATAGACATCCGTACAGGTTCCGTGCGATCGCGTCTTCGACTTAAGTTCAATCGGGGCAAAGGCTTCCTCTTGCCATCCCAAGATTAAAGGATACTCAAATTTCCCGCCCAGGTCAAAATCAATCAGTACCGCCTCATATTGACTCGCCCGCACCATAATATTGGCAGGTTTTACATTCCGATGCAGCAATCCCTGCTGATGGGCGGCGATTAGCGCCTCCCCCATCTGCTGAATATAACTTAACGCTTCCTTTTCCGGTAAAACTCGTTGAGACAGATTCCCTAGATTCCTTCCCCGAATGTACTCCATCGCCAGACAGAACCACTGTCCTTCCACAAACGTCTTGTATACCTTGACAACATGAGGATGCTTACATCCCTCTAGCCTCCGCGCCTCATCGACAAACTTACATTTGAGACTTTCCCGACGTACAGGAGTAAGCTGTTTGAGTCGATCCTCATTCAGCGTTTTGATAACCAGTTTGTTTCCTTGTGCGTCTGTCGCTAGGTAGGTAATACCGAAGCCTGCCTTACCTAACGTCTTTTCAATGGTGTATTGACCATTATGTAGTTTCTGCCCTATTATCCACGCCATCGCCTGTGCATTTAAACCCTTTGTTTCTATTTTGGCAGATTTGTCATTTGTTCATGGTTCATGGTTCATTGGTAATCCTCTTCCCCATCTCCCCCATCTCCCCCATCTCCCCCTGCTTCCCCTGCTTCCCCATGGGAATTGGGCGAAGCTTATGCGCTCTTGTGTTGGCATAAAACCGAGACATCTGGGCGCATAAGCTTCGCCCCTACAAATGCCCCATCTCCCCCTGCACCTGGAACCCCCGTCATCCCTCATCCTTCCTGCGCCAACGGAATCGCCACGATAAACTGGCTTCCCTTTCCCTCCTGGGAAATACAGCGGATTTGACCCTGGTGCTTTTCCACGATGATATTATGAGCGATGGATAACCCTAACCCTGTCCCCTTCCCCGTGGGTTTGGTGGTGAAAAAGGGATCGAATAAGTGATTCTGAGTCGCTTCTGGCATTCCCGGTCCATTATCGGCAATGGTAATCACCGCCCACTGCGTCTGAGGGGCGCGATCGCACCCTAACCCTATCCCCTGCTTCTGCCAATATTCCCCCCTTTTTACGGCTGTAGAAAGCGTAATTTTTCGCGGTTCAGGCTGATTTTCTAAGGCGTCAATTGCATTAGAAATCAGATTCATAAACACTTGATTAAGCTGACTGCCATAGCACATAATAGGCGGCAGATCTCCATACTTTTTAATTACCTGAATTTCCGGGCGTTCAGCTTTGGCTTTGAGGCGATTGTGCAAAATCAGTAATGTACTTTCTAACCCTTGATGAATATCAACCAACTCCATCTTCTGCTCATCCAGACGTGAGAAGTTCCTCAAAGACAGCACAAGATCTCGAATGCGGTTGGCTCCGATTTGCATAGAAGACACCATTTTCGGTAAATCTTCAACAATAAACTCAATATCGTCCTCCTCGATAATAGCTTCAATTTCAGGTATCTCCACCGGGCAATGTTTCTGGTAAAGACGCAAAACATGTAAAATGCTTTCCACATACTCGCGAGTATGAACCAAATTGCCGTAAATAAAATTGACAGGATTATTAATTTCGTGAGCAATTCCAGCCAAGAGTTGACCCACACTGGACATTTTTTCACTTTGAATCAGTTGAGTTTGAGTTTGTTTAAGCTTCTCCAGTGCTTCCTCAAGTTGTTGTGCCTGTTGTCGCGCCTTCTGTTCCGATTGTTTCAAGGCTTCCTCTACCTGCTTACGCTCAGTAATATCGAAGCGAATTGCTAAATATTGATAGATTTCTCCGTTGTCATTCAAAAATGGAACGACGGTAGTATCTACCCAATAATAGGTTCCATCCTTGGCTTTATTCTTGATTTCACCTTTCCAGACTTTACCCGATGCAATCGTAGTCCAGAATTCTTTGAAAAATGCTGGTGGATGATGACCTGATTTAATAATACGATGAGTTTTGCCAATTAACTCTTCTCGACGATATCTGGATATTTCACAAAACTTATCATTGACATAGCGAATCACACCTTGCTTATCGGTAATCGCCACGATTGCGGCTCGATCTAACGCAAATTCCAAATCTGATAATTCTTTGAGCGTCCGCTCCAACTTTCTCGCCACAAAATTTTTCTGTCCAATCCCTAGGTTCGTTAGAGTATCTATAGGATCTCTGAATTCTGTATTCACCCGCCCATTCATTTCACAATTATAAGAACTCTCTTGCTGATGAATCTTTTCGGCTGTCATCTTAGGTTTGCCTTTACTTAACTACATCTATTCATGTTTACGGATTAACCGCGATTTATAGATATTTTATTCGTTTCCCAATCAGCAATGTGTGATTTACTTCACCATTGTGGGATGTTTATAGTAAAAAAAATGGAACCTATTTTAGATTTGTATCAAATAGTAAGGAAATTTTTACAGACTGTTTTCAAACTTAATATTTCCTGAAAATTTAATCAATTTTTAGGGTTTATCGTTCAAGCTCTAATTTAATTTTTTCTTCCCCAGCTCCCCCAGCTTCCCCAGCTCCCCCAGCTTCCCCAGCTCCCCCAGCTCGCCATAGTGCCATGGCACGTCTGGAACATCCTTCCCGGCGTCTCGGCTATTTGAATTGGAACGAAACTCTGGATTAGGCGCGTGTCCTGTTAAAATTTGTAGAAAGGCGGACAATATTGCATCATGCCTATAGCATCGGATTGATGGATTAGGTCAATTCTGTCCCAAATTGCTGCAATTTATAATTGAGCAATAATACTTACTGTCTGTGTTTGAGAAGAGGAGAACTACATTGAAGAAAATTCTGTCCATCATTTTACTTGCCGTCGCTGTGTTTGGTTTGGCATTCAGCCGTCCGGCTCTAGCTGCTGATACGACAAAAGGAGGTCAAATCTTTGGTGCCAACTGTGCAGCTTGCCACATGGGTGGTGGTAATGTCGTTATGGCAAATAAGACCCTGAAAAAAGATGCCTTGGAGAAGTATGGCATGGACTCCATGGAAGCAATTGTTACCCAAGTAACAAACGGAAAAGGGGCTATGCCTGCTTTTCGCGGACGCTTACAACCTGACGACATTGAAAACGTTGCGGCTTATGTGTTAGAGCAAGCTGAAAGTGGCTGGTAATTAAGATCCGTCACATTGTAGAGACGTAGCATGCTACGTCTCTACAGTGTTGTTGGGGGTGGGTTAATTCTGGGGAGCGGGGCGGGTTTATTCACATCTGGGTGAGATAGAAACGATAATAATGAAACCCGCCCCTACAGACACACCATGGCACGTCTCTACCTAAACCCAATCCCCAAATAAAAAGCGCCTGAGTTAACCCCGACGCTTTGATTTAATTGAATTCCCAGGAAGCGATACTAACCCCCAAGAGCGCTGGCGCCGCCAACGACTTCCAGAATTTCTTGAGTAATGGAGGCTTGTCGCGCTTTGTTGTAAGACAGGCTGAGCGTGCCAATCAATTCAGTGGCATTATCACTGGCGTTGTTCATCGCCGTCATCCGTGCGGCTAATTCGCTAGCGGCTGACTCTTGTAATGCCCGCAGAAGCTGGTTGTTCAAATACAACGGTAGTAAGGCATCCAGAATTTGGACTGGATCTTGTTCAAAGATCATGTCACGGGATAAAGCACGGTTTTCTGTCGTCACTTTTTCCCGTTGTACCTCAAAGTTACCGCCGCGAGTAGTGAGGCGGAAGATTTCATCATCTTGTGCCTCTAATCCTTGGGCGGTTAAGGGTAATAATGTTTGTACCACCGGGCGAGAACTAATTAAGGAGACAAACTTGGTGTAAACCAGTTCAACCCGATCCACTTCTTCCGATAGGAACAAGGAGAGCAATTCATCGGCAATCATTGAGGCTTCAGGTGCCGTGGGAATTTGTTCTAAGCCTGTGTATTTGGCGTCAATTGGCTGCTCCCGGCGCTCAAAATACTGGATCGCTTTGCGCCCGATTAAGACATATTTGTAGTCGATGCCTTCTTTCTGGAGTTCCTTGGCGCGGTTTTCGGCACGGCGGATCACGTTGTTATTGTAACCGCCACACAAACCGCGATCGCCAGATACGACGAGTATGCCAACAGACTTGACGTCCCGTTGTTTGAGCAAGGGTAAGTCGACGTCTTCAAATTGGAGACGGTTCTGCAACCCATAGAGAACCTGCGCCAAGCGATCAGCAAAGGGACGAGTCGATGTCACCTGTTGTTGGGCGCGACGCACCTTGGCGGCTGCCACCAGACGCATCGCTTCGGTAATTTTCTGAGTATTTTTGACGGATTTTATGCGATCGCGAATCGCTTTTAAATTAGGCATAGTCTGTTCATTGTTAATTATTGATTGTCCATGGTTCATGGCTTTTTACCGATGAACCATGAACCATGAACCCATTACACAGAGACTAAGAATGTCTGCTTGTATTCAGCCAGAGCTTCTTTCAGGAGTTTTTCTGCCTCTTCGGTGAGGACTTTCTTATCCTTGATAATCTCACCAAACTGTGGCTTGCTGGTTTTCAAGTAGTCCCGCAGCCCCTTGGTAAACGCGGTGACTTTCTCCACCTCAATGTCATCTAAGTAGCCATTGATACCCGCGTAGACGAGGGCGACTTGCTCGTACACCGCTAAGGGAGAGTATTGGGCTTGCTTGAGCAGTTCCCGTAACCGTACCCCCCGTGACAATTGGTCTTGGGTGGCTTTGTCTAAATCTGAGGCAAACTGGGCGAAGGCTTGCAGGTCATCAAACTGTGCCAAATCTAGTTTGAGTTTACCTGCCACTTTTTTAATGGCTTTGGTTTGAGCGGCAGAACCCACCCGTGATACAGAAATCCCAGGGTTAATCGCAGGGCGTAGACCGGAGTTAAATAAGTCAGCCGATAGGAATATCTGACCGTCAGTGATCGAAATCACGTTGGTGGGAATATAGGCGGATACGTCACCAGCTTGGGTTTCAATAATTGGCAGCGCGGTCATACTGCCCCCACCCAATTCATCATTCAGTTTGGCTGCCCGTTCTAACAAGCGGGAGTGGAGATAGAATACATCCCCAGGATAGGCTTCCCGACCCGGTGGGCGACGCAGCAACAGGGACATCTGGCGATAGGCTTGGGCTTGCTTGGACAAGTCATCGTAGATAACCAGAGTTGCTTTGCCCTTATACATAAAGTATTCGGCAATAGACGCTCCGGTATAGGGTGCCAGATATTGCAGGGTGGCGGGGTCACTGGCGTTAGCGGCAACGATAACGGTGTAATCTAATGCCCCTCTCTCTTCCAGGGCACCAACAACCTGTACCACGGTAGATGCCTTTTGACCGACAGCGACGTAGACACAGATAACGTCTTCTTCTTTCTGGTTGAGAATTGTATCGATCGCGATCGCGGTTTTTCCGGTTTGGCGATCGCCAATAATTAACTCCCGTTGTCCTCGTCCCACGGGAATCATAGCGTCAATCGCGGTAATCCCAGTTTGCAGGGGTTCATAAACAGAACGCCGTGCAATAATACCGGGTGCCGAGGATTCAATTAGACGAGATTCGCCGCTTTGAATCTCTCCCTTGCCATCAATGGGTCGTGCCAACGCATCGACAACCCGACCAATTAGCGCCTCACCCACGGGAACCTGAGCGATTTTTCCGGTAGCCGTGACAGAACTCCCTTCCTGGATGTCGAGCCCTTCGCCCATCAGCACGACACCCACATTATCTTCTTCCAAATTCAGGGCAATGCCCACTGTACCATCTTCAAACTCGACCAGTTCCCCAGCCATGCACTGGTCTAAACCATAGACCCGGGCAATGCCATCACCGACTTGCAGGACGGTACCAACGTTAGAGACTTTGACCTCTTGGTCGTATTGTTCGATTTGCTGACGAATAATGCTGCTAATTTCGTCGGGTCTAATGCTTACCATTCAACTAATCCCTCTACTTTTTTGTCTTATGTCATTGGTCTTATGTCATTGGTCATTCGTCATTTGCCTCGTGAATTTAGCTTATGACTTATCACAGACGTAGACTGCTACATCTGGAACATGACGTTTGACATTTAAGTCGAACGACTCAAGCTCACACCAATACGACGCAGTTGTCCACGCAGACTGGCATCAACAACTTGAGACTCCACTTTAATAATCACACCACCGAGTAAATCGGCGTCAATTTGGGTATCTAGTTCTACATCTTGGGCATTGGTCATGGTGAGAACTTTCTGGCGCACCGCCTGCTTTTGGTCGTCATTGAGTTCAACAGCGGAGACGACTTCAGCTAAAACCGTCTGTTTTAACTCCCGCAAGAGTGCTTGATACTGCTTGCATACGTCTCTCAGAAACAGAATGCGCCGCCGCTCTACGAGAATCTTTAAAAAATTCACCATGTAGGGGTGAATTTGATCCCCGGTGATTTGTTCTAAGACAGCTTTTTTGTCATCGGCTTTGACAATCGGATTGCCTAAAAATTGCTCCAATTCCTCTGATTCTTTCAAAGTATCGAGCAACGCGGCAACATCTTCACCGAATTTATCCACGAGGTCATGTTCTTGAGCCAGAGACATCAAAGCCTCTGCATACGGCTCAACTACCTCAGCACTAAATGAACTTCCTTTCATAATTATCTCGCTCCTACTCGCTCAATGCTGCGGTCAACTAAGGTATGCTGTGCCGATTCGTCTAACTGACTTTTAAGTTGCGACTCGACACGCTCCATAGCTAAGGCAACTACCTGTTGGCGAAGTTGTGCGATCGCACGTTCCCGTTCTGAGTTTAAATCCTGAACGGCTGACGCTTTCATCCGTTCCACATCTTTAGCCGACGCTGCCAAAATTGATTCTCTAGCGACGTTGGCATTTTCTTCTGCCTTTGCCCGAATCTTTTCAGCTTCCGCTTGGGCTTGTGCCAGCTTTTGCTGGGCATCCGCTAAGGCGGCGGCGGCGTCTTTCTTCTGCTTTTCGGCATCGCTAATGGCGTCTTCAATACTGGAACGTCGCTCCGATAGGGTATTCCCTAAAAATGATCGCCCAAAGTAAATCAGTACCCCGATAATAATCACCAAATTAATCACATTGGTTTCTAAAATATCGAGGTTGAGACCCAAGCCTCTTTCGGCGGTAGCTAACATTGAAAAACTACCCATAATAGCCATATACACCTGCTTTAATTGAAAACTGCTATGCGGCTTTACCGCTAACGCTGGGTAACGTTTAAACGGGCTGGAATTTTTGTCCGGCGTTATTTTTGATCACACCACAGACAAAAGACTAGGGGTCAAACTCTCGCAAACCCCTGCTTCGCTACCCGGATAAAGCCGACATTACTTAACCAACTCTGGTCCAACAAGTTTTTCCAGAATCTGACGCGAAAGCGAATCCACTTCTTGTTCTAAGGATGTCATCGCTTCAGCTTTTTGTTGGTCAATTTCTTTTTGGGCTTGCTCTCGTTGTGCCTGGGCTTCCGCTTGAGCTTGAGCCATTTTATCAGCCGCTATTTTCTGAGCATCAGCTTGAGCAGCGGCAATCGTTGCTTGTGACTTGCGACGAGTTTCTGCTAGTTCTTGCTCATACTGTTTCGCCAGATTCTGAGCTTTTTCTAAGCGTTCCCGTGCTTCTAATCGGTTCTGGCGGATGTAGTCATCCCGTCCATCAATGGCGTTACTGAGTGGCTTATAAAAAACCGCATTCAATATCACCACCAAAATTAAAAATTGCAATGCCATCAGAGGTAGGGTGGCATCAAAATCAAATAACCCTCCTTCGGCTGCCTCTTCTGCTGCTTCAACAGCTAGTAAAATTGTCCAATGTATCATGATGTTTTGGTAATCCCACAGCGCACAAAATCCTTAGCTTTTTAGTTGGGATGGGATAGCGTTTTAGATTTCAATATCCTTCCAGATCAATAGCATCCAGACCTCAGTCGTTGGGGTCTGAATGCTCTTGTGGCATCAAGTGTTACGAGAAGGGGTTAGCGAATAATAAGACGAGAGCAACCACCAAACCGTAAATTGTCAGCGCTTCCATGAATGCCAAACTCAGGAGTAAGGTGCCCCGAATTTTACCTTCAGCTTCAGGCTGACGAGCAATCCCTTCTACAGCTTGTCCCGCCGCATTTCCTTGACCTATTCCCGGACCAATTGCCGCTAAACCAACAGCTAAAGCAGCAGCAATAACAGATGCAGCAGAAACTAATGGGTCCATGATATTTTCCTCGCTTTTGACTTTTTGACTAAATAACAAACAAACGTGCGTGAAACGCTTACCCTAAACCAATTCGCTAGACACAGCCGAATTTTTTGATTGTTCACAAGACGGAAGTGGCAAATCTTAATCACTAGCCTCAAATCGCTAATGATGGTCTTCCATCGCCTCCCCAATATAAGCCGCTGCTAGGGTAGCAAAGATCAGCGCCTGAATCGCACTGGTAAATAAACCCAATGCCATCACCGGGAGAGGTACGAACAGCGGAACCAACAGCACCAATACTGCCACCACCAGTTCATCTGCCAAAATGTTGCCAAACAGACGGAAACTGAGGGAGAGAGGTTTGGTAAAATCTTCCAGAACCTTAAACGGCAGCAGGATGGGAGTTGGTTGGGCATAACCAGCAAAATACCCCAAGCCCTTCTTGCTCAGACCCGCGTAAAAATACGCTAAGGAGGTCAGCAGCGCAAACGCCACTGTAGTATTAATATCACTGGTTGGTGCCGCTAATTCACCTTCGGGCAGCTCAATCAGTTTCCAGGGAACAAGCGCCCCAGACCAATTTGCCACAAAAATGAACAAAAATAACGTCCCCACAAATGGCACCCAGGGACGGTACTCTTTCTCCCCAATCTGATTTTTGGCTAAATCTCGCAAAAATTCCAGGGCATACTCCATAAAATTTTGGAGACCACTGGGAATGCGCTGAATGTTACGAGTACCAGCAATCGAGGCAATAATCAGAATGGCAATCACGACCCAGGAAGTAATAAACACCTGACCATGAACTTTTAAATTTCCGATATGCCAATACAGATGCTGACCAACTTCTAGTTCAGCAAGGGGGAAAGCATTATAGAACGCCAAACCATCTATCATTTCCATTCCGGAGATTTCCCCAGCTATCTTCTATCCTTTGGTTGAAACGACTACACAGAAAGGATTGACAATTGTCCATTGAACAATTGCCCAGTCTGTTTCCTGCTTCATCCAAGGGAGTTATCTCCTGTCCACAGGCGTTAAGTTCGGGTGTAGCCTACCCTACTGTTTGGATGCGTTGGCTGCCCTGACCATGGGAACTTACTTTGACGTAGGCAACAAGGTGCTTTGCAGCATATAAGCGATAAGCGCAGCTTTATACGTCAGAAATCCTAAAAATATGGGCAGAATGCGTAAACTCTGCCATTGACTGGCAACGACTAATAGTCCAATCAATAAAGCCAACCGAGTTGAACTCGGACGCTTCTTTTGGACACCTAACCGCTCAACGTCTTTCGCCAACATTCTCAAGTAAACCACACCAACGCACGCCCCGATCAAATAATTCAAGGCGATGTTGAGTGAGTAAAAAATCCAGACAGAGACAAAAATGACCCCTGTCATTGCCAGAGTGACCGACAACAACGCTTGTTTAAGTTGGTAGTACTCTTGCATTGAGGAACTTTCAGGGGAAGTCTGAGAACTCCCTGGCGGACTTTCCTCCGGTGTGGGCTTAGGTTGTACAGAGTTGTCTGAGAAGTTCACAGGCAGCAGCAAACGCTAGTCCATCTAAATTTGGCTGGATCGCATCTAGCCATAGGCGATCATACCACGCCAAAGTAACAATACTTAAAACATTTTTAATCGTTATTGGTCATTGGTCATTGGTCATTGGTCATTCGTCCTTTCCTTGCCCATCTCCCCCTACATAAGAAATGGGGTTTGGAGACCAAACCCCTACAACCCCATCTCCCTCATCTTCCCTATCTCCCCAATCCCCCACCCCCCATTCTCCTTTCCCTACAATAGATGTAGACCGTTACATAAGATCTACCCAAATCTGTCCACTTATGGACACATCTGGAACTTACTTCCTGCTTCACTCTGGCGGTGTCGGCACCTTCCCAGTCCACAGGCTAACACCACCTAACTGGAGGCTATCTCTCTCACCTACCTAGCTGTGGTTTTTGGCTGGATAGGTATACCAATAAAGTATACATACTCTTGGCAGACCCATTCTCTCAGAACAAATCTCTACCCAATTTTGGGCAATAATGGGTAAAGGTTTCCAGCCTTTTGGTTACAGCTAATCACCCTTCAGGATTCAAAACGTAATGCCAAAGCTCGCCTACCTAGACTGTCAGAGTGGAATTGCTGGTGATATGTGCTTAGGGGCACTCGTGGCAGCAGGAGTGCCGTTAGAGTATTTAAGTGAAAAGCTAAAAGGGCTAGGAATTGACCATGAATATCGGTTAGAGTCAGAACCAGTCCACCGTCAAGGTCAATTAGCCACTAAAGTCCATCTGAATTTGCTCACTCAAGCCCATCACCATGATCACGCTGAACCGTCAGACCATGAGCATAGCCGACACCTGGCAGATATTGAACACCTAATTACAACCGCCAGATTACCTTCACAAGTCGTCGATTGGAGTTTGGCAATTTTTCGCAACTTGGCAGAGGCAGAAGGGGCAGTTCACGGGATGACACCCGAAACCGTGCATTTCCATGAAGTGGGTGCGACAGATGCCTTAGTGGATATTGTCGGTACTTGTTTGGGGTTGGATTGGTTGGGCATTGACCGACTCTACTGTTCTCCTTTACCCACAGGAGGTGGTACAGTACAAGCCGCCCATGGTCGATTGCCTGTTCCTGTTCCTGCTGTTTTAAAATTGTGGGAATCTCGGCAAGTTCCTATTTATAGTAACGGCATTGATCGCGAATTAGTCACGCCCACTGGTGCAGCCATTGCTGTCACCCTTACCACCCAATTTGGACTCCCTCCAGCGATGATTCTGCACAAGATTGGTCATGGTGCGGGAACCAGTGAGTTAGCGATTCCGAATATCCTGCGACTCTGGATTGGAGAAGCGTCAGAGTTTGGCATTCAGTTTCAGGGAACAGATCCGGCTAATCTTATAATTGATGACCCTTGCCAAGAAACCGTTTGTGTGATAGAAACCCAAATTGATGACTTAAATCCACAAGTGATTGGGTATGTCTTTGAGGTGCTATTTAATGCTGGGGCGTTGGATGTATTTACCCAAGCCATTGGCATGAAAAAATCTCGTCCTGGGATATTACTCACGGTGATTTGTCCACCGGAAAAATTAACCGTTTGTGAAGATATTTTATTTAGGGAAACCACAACCCTCGGCATCCGCCACTTTACCCAGCAACGCACGATTTTGCAACGGGAAATTCAGCGAGTCGAAACAGAATATGGCAGAGTGCGGGTAAAAGTTGCCAGTCGCGCTTCAGGAGTACAAAATGCCATCGCCAACGTTCAACCTGAATATGAAGACTGTGCCGCGATCGCACGAGAATATAATTTATCCTGGCGGGAGGTGCATCAATTGGCACTTGATGCTTGGTATCGTGTCAATAATCCACCATTACCCTGAGTAAGGGGTGTGGGGTGTAGGGATGGGTTTCAATACGGGTTGTAGAGACGTTCCGGTGAAACGTCTGGGAGAAAAATTAAATTAGAGCTTATCCGAGTAGTATGACAAGTTGATCGGTCTGGATACTTTAAACTGTAGATGTTAGTAGCTGGGTGAGTAAGGAATTATGGCAGAGTATCAAAAGATCGAATATCGCATTGGCAAGGATGGCAAAATCACCGAAACCGTCATCGGTGCTACCGGATCAAGTTGTACCGAAACAACCAAAGGAATTGAAGCGGATCTCGGAGATGTAGAAACTCAACAATTGCTACCAGAATATTATGAAGGTGACGAAACCCTAACCACGGATCAAACTACGACTTTACATCAACAGTAAAAGGAGAGGTAAGATGGCTCATGATCCTAACCTCTTGGGGCTTGGTTTACTGTTGTGGTTTGTCTTCACCACTTTACTCATTAGTCGCTTTGGTCAAAAAAAAAGACCTGAAAACCATTCTGCCTCAGTCTCAGTTACTGACTCCAGTCAAATCAAGGAATTAGAGGGACAATGTCAGCGGCTACGGGATGAACTCGAAGCGCGATCGCAGCAACTATCCACAGATATCCAAGATACCACCTTTGAACAACTACGCCCCCTACTGACCAATTATCCCACCGCTTGCCGGATGATCGAAGCCCGCCCAGATTTACCGGCTAAAAATTTAGTCGCACTCTTGACTCCATTAGAAAATCTAATCCAGAGTTGGGGCTATGAACCCATTGGTCAACCTTGGGAACAGGTTCCCTTTAATTCCCAACTGCACCAACCTGATGTTGAAGATATCACAGAAGGAGAACTCGTTTATATTCGATTCGTCGGCTATCGAGATCATAATCGAATACTTTGTCCGGCTAAAGTCAGTCGTACCCTACCTAGGGGACTGTCACATTAGTGAGTTTTGAAGGGTGTAGGGGCGGGTTTCACTACTATCCTTTCTTCGCTCACCCAGATGTAACTAAACCCGCCCTTCGAGGGGAGCAGGGAAGAGAATTACCAATGAACCAAGAACAATCAACAATGAGCAATCAACAAATGACAAATGACCAATACAGTTGCAATTGACTTCGGTACGAGCAACACAGTCGTCAGTATACTCGAACCCGATACCAACAGTCCCAAAACCCTCAGGCTGGGTTCACTCTCTCGCCTGTTTAAAACGAACTCAAATGAGCCAGATATCCCAGTCATTCCCACCCTAGTTTTTATCAAAGACAATAACCAAATACTTCTGGGAGAACAAGTTCGTTCCCAGCGCTTAGGACAATCTCAACCCGCTCGCTTTTTTAAAGGATTTAAACGAGATTTAGCGGCGGACTTCCAACCGCCTCCGCGTCTCATTAATGGTGAATATTACACGGCTGAATCGGTTTCAGAACAATTTATTAAAACTATCTGGCAGCAATTAAAGGCTCAAAAAATTCAACCCTCTCAGCTTATTTTAACTGTACCCGTGGGCGCTTATGATCGCTATTTAGATTGGTTTCGCGAGGTGGCACGCCGCCTGGATGTGGATCAAATCAAACTGGTGGATGAATCCACAGCAGCGGCGTTAGGCTATGCGGTACAACGTCCCAGTTCCTTGGTATTGGTGGTGGATTTTGGCGGTGGAACTCTGGATTTAAGTTTAGTCCGTACTGCACCACAATTGGATGCAGCCAAGCGCGATCGCGAAACGGTATTACGGGCAGAAGTGTTGGCGAAATCTGATGCATACATCGGGGGGGAAGATGTGGATAGTTGGATTGTCGAAGACTATCTGCATCAGCAAGGATGGTCAAGGGAAGCAATTGGTGAGGTGGGGTGGCAGAATTTATTAGAGTTAGCTGAACGGTTAAAGATTCGCTTGTCTAGTACTCAAGAAGCGAAGGAAAGTTGGTTAGATGAGGAGACATTTACTTCATACAACTTGCAACTAAATCAGGATAAATTAGAAGAGATCCTGGAAAATCGCCAATTTTTAGAACAATTGCGGGAGGCGTTGGATGAAGTATTGACAATTGCCCTGGAAAAAGGAATTAGTAAGGGTGATATTGAACAGGTTTTATTAGTTGGGGGCAGTTGTTTAATTCCCGCCGTACAGCAGTTGATCCGGTCATATTTTGGCAAGACTAAGGTTAAATTAGATAAGCCCTTTGAAGCTGTGGCATACGGGGCGTTAGCGTTAAATCAAGTGGCGAGTGTGGATGATTATTTGCGCCACAGTTACGCCATTCGTTTATGGGAACCTTATGCTAAAACTTATTCCTATTTCACATTATTTAAAAAAGGGATGCAATATCCCTGTGAACGTGGGGAACCGTTAACCTTACAAGTCGCCATTGAAGGACAACGGGAAATTCGCTTAGATATTGGCGAAGTCGCAGAAATGGCACAAGCCGAGGTAACTTATGATAAGTTAGGACGGATGACCAGTAGTCAGTTATCGAAGCAAGCCGCTTATCGTTCTTTGGATAGCGATCGCGAACAGGTTTGTGTAGCACATTTAGAGCCACCGGGACAAGTAGGAGTTGACCGGATTTCAGTTCAGTTTGAGGTAGATGAACGGCGGGTTTTGGTAGCAACAGTTAAGGATTTAGTGACGGGGAAACTGTTAGTAGAAAAAGGCGCGATCGCGAAATTACAGTAGTGGTGTGACACACCTAATTTGATGGATTATCCCCAGAAAACCCATACAATTAGCTAACTTTTCACGGGAAGTCTAGAAACCTGAGTCGGGGCGGGTTTAGTCACATCCCTTGTGCAACCGAAAAGATAGTAGTGAAACCCGCCCCTACAGACGTTCTGATCGCCCTTTACTCAATCCCCTGTGTCAGAACATGTTTCTTTCAAGTTATGGGCTTTTCTTAACAGGCTTCCAACCAATTTTCCGGAGTAAAGCTAGATCAAAAGCCTGATTAAAATATAGTTTTACCTATTTAATCAAAAATTAGTTGATAATCTTCACCCGATTGGGTGAACTGACAGGGGGAAGTCAGGTGATACGAGATTAAGCTACAAAAGGCTAAACATATCAAACCGATGGATGTCGCGATCGCGTCTTGTATCAGAGGCTATTTTTGCGATATTTAGCCTAATCTGCGGAACTTTTCTTGCAGCAATGAGTCGATAGGCGGGTAGAGAAGAAAAGCTGTTCAATGAGGAAGTTTAGCCTTCTCCATTGGCTTCTGTTCTCTAGGTAATGTGACATTTTTTTGACAAAATAAGCAAAATTTTAGTGGCGTGGCACACCTAATTTGAGAGATGACGCTTACACCCGCAAACTTAGGATGAATGGCACTGAAATAAACAGTGTGAGATCACCAAAACCTTTGATATACCGTAGGGTGGGCATTGCCCACCAGCCTTAATTCAGTGACATTCAACTTACGATCGCAATACTTTGCGCCCGATTTAACCTCAAATTTTGGGCATAAATTCATGACCTTGATTTCTGGTTTAGCCAATTCTTAATCCTGTAAATTTGAACCTATACATTAGCACCCCTTTCACCAATGGCACCAATGAACAAGCTAAAAAATAAAAACCTACAGCCATATTTTTCTCCTTTACTAGGATTCTTACTCGTTTCTCTAGTGGGACTCAATGCTTGCGGACAACCTGCCAATCAGAGTGAGTTTTCAACTCTAATATCCCAAACTGAAACTGAGTTATCCGAAACTGAGTTATCCGAAGCTGAGTTACCCAAAACTAACTTATCCCAAGCTGAATCACCTGAACGCCGTTCAGAGGTGAAACAATCCCCAGACGCGGCTGAATCTCGCGTTCAACGCCAAGTTAAAGTCTTTTTTCCAGTCGCCAGATCTCAAGATTTCACTAACACTAAATCCGTTTGGCGAACCACATCCAGTCCAGGGGTTGCCCAATTTGCGATCGCCCAACTTCTCGCAGGTCCCACCTCCTCAGAAAAACAGCAGGGACTCGCCGCCGTTCCCCCTCTGAGTGGCAATTCTAACTGTGGTCAAGATTTTACTGTTTCTATCAATGATAGCGTTGCTCAATTGCAATTTTGTAAAAGAATGATTCACGGTGGTATTGGTGATTCAGCGCGAACGAAAAGCGCAATTGAGGCAACTCTTAAACAATTTTCGACGGTTAGCTATGTGAGAATCCTCGACCAAAATGGGAACTGTTTCGGTGATGAAAGTGGAGAGAATATTTGCCTGGGTAAAGGACTTAATCCTGAGAAGCTAACTCCTATATCCCAAATTGCGATCAATGGCGTTGGACCCGTCATCCTAGGAATGACTGTTCGCGAAGCTTCCCAGGCTGCGGGTATTGATTTAGTCCCCTTAAGTTCCAATCCTAATCCTGTTTGTGCTAGTTATAAGCCCACTAAAACTCCAGAAGGACTGGGTGATACGACGTTTATGGTGAGAAATGGACGTATTGCCCGAATTGATATTGGAGATTCTCGCCCTAGAACTGTCAGTGGTGCAAGGGTTGGCGATACAGAAAACCAGGTTAAATCTCTTTATGGAGGACGGCTTCAGGTGAATCCCTTACCCTATTCCGAACAGGGTCATTTCCTGACATTTGTCCCTCAAAGTCAAAAAGACCAAAATTTGCGCCTGAAGTTTGCCACGGATGGAACGAAGGTGACCAAAATTATTATCGGTCAACTCCCAGAAGTAGATTATCTCGAAGGCTGTCTAGATGTTGTACCGGGTGGAATTTAAAGAGACTGGGCGAGGAGGAAGTCACAGCTACACAAACAAAGTCCGCCTGCGCGGACTGGGTTATAACGGAGGTGGTTAACCCGGATTAGGTATGAGCGCTTATCCGAACAGTATTGAGTCTTAATCTTTATGGCAACAGTATTATATTATTTTTGTTAGGTTTCGTTCCTCGACCCAACCTACTTATTTGGCTATTAAATGTCAACAAAACCTGATTATATTCTTACCGAACACGCAAGAGCAAGGATGCTGGAGCGCAATATTCAGCAAGAGTGGATCGAAAGAACCCTGTCAAATCCAGATCTGTTAGAGTTAGACTCAGAAGATTATACAAAGAGACACGCTTTTAAGACTATCCCTGAATATGGGGACAGAGTTCTACGAGTTATCTACAATCCTAATTATAACCCTTGGATAATTATCTCTGTTTATTTTGATCGCAAGCGTAAGGGGACATTATGAGGATAGATTTTGATCAAGAGACTGAAGCCGTCTATTTCCGACTTAAGGATTCAATAATTGTTGAGTCTGAAGAAATCAGCCCCGGCATTGTTTATGACTTTGACGAAAATGATACCATTGTGGGCATTGAGATTTTAAATCTAAGTCAAAAAAACCCCGACTCGATCAAAAATGTGAATTTTCCTTTCACCCAGGAGGAAAAAAAGCTTTTAAGAGATGTTTTAGGTTGGCTTACCCTGGTTTAAACCACAACAGGCGGGAGTCGGTGCAAAAAGCGAAATAAATTATTAAATTAGCGACTCAAAAAGACGGCGAGTCTAGAGGTGAAGGTGCGTTACGCTACCCTACCCTTCGGGAACGCTTCGCGATCGCTCTCCCCACGATGGCGGCGTGGCACAGCTAAAATGGTGGAATAGATTTGTTTTGTAGTGAGGGAACCTTAGCCCTCTAAAGCTAGGCGTTAAAGCACTAAGGTGCTTACTACAAACAAAGCCCTTTTTTAGCGTGCGGTAAAAGGGCGCACGTCGGTGCGCCCCTACGATTCTAATCCACCACGCCGTATTTTATCCAAGAATAGATTTGAGCCGAAAATACCCAATCTGGCAGGCTGAATAATCGCATTCATTCAAATAATCCAACGGATGCCATTCATTATGGCTAATCGATTCAAAATAGCTGCCATCTTGCCGCGCAATCTCCGGCTCTATATTCGTTACATCGGCATAGTACATATAACACATTTCATTGGTTTGAGACCCCCCAATATACTTCCCCAAGGGCAGAACCTGAACCGAAAATCCCGCTTCTTCATCCACCTCTCTAACCGCCGCTTCCTCTGGCGATTCCCCTGCATCGATACCCCCAGTAATGGGACAAGGATAGAGTCGATGTTCTTGATTAATATCGGGAATATCGATACAAAGCGGCTGCTGTCTAATCAGAACCTCATATCCTCCGTTGTTACTCTGACTTTTTCTGATCAGAAATATCGCCACTGAATCTCGTCCCTTTCGTTCTAGGTAGTGATAGCCCCTAGCCGTTTCCTTAACCGTAATCCAATCGGTGCGAAAAATAATTTTCTCTTTACTCATCATTTGTAATGCTCGTTAATAGGCTTATTAATATTGTTTTACGAAGCATCCAATAAACTACCACAGTCGGGGCGGGTTTAGTCACATCCCTTGTGCAACCAAAAAGATAGTTGTGAAAAGAACCCCTACATAATACCAAATCCGGGTTAGCTACCCCCGTTATAACCTAGTCCGCGTAGGCGGACTTTGTTTGTGTAGCAGCGATTTCAATCGCCGTGGCAAAAGGGGGTAATAAAGGCGGATTTGGTATAAAACCAGGTTCCCCTGATTCCAGACGCGCCATGGTACGTCTGGAACATTACATCCGTTGCATCATCAAAAAAAAGGACAGCGTATGCTAACGCTGCCCTAAACATTATTACAGACTGGAAAATTAAATGATCGCAGCCATCTTAACGTCGTTTTCGGCTAAGAGTTCTTGCAGTTCCTCAGCATCTACGGTTTCTTTCTCAATCAGCATTGCAGATAATTTGTCCAGGATGTGTTTGTTATTCACCAAGACATCTTTAGCACGATGATATGCTTCATCCACCAACTTACGCACCTCTTCATCAATCGTTGCGGCGGTGGTGTCGGAGAAATCCCGATCTGAGGCAATGTCCCGTCCTAAGAACATATTGCCATTTTGCCGTCCTAGGGCGACAGGACCCAAGCGATCGCTCATCCCAAAGCGCATGATCATTTGCCGTGCGACGCGAGCAACTTGTTGTAAGTCGTTAGAAGCACCGGTGGTCACTTCTTCTTCACCGAAGATAATTTCCTCAGCGATTCGACCCCCCAAAGCTACCGCCATTTGATTTTGCAGGTAGGAACGGGAATACAACCCAGAATCCATGCGGTCTTCACTTGGGGTAAACCAGGTTAATCCACCTGCCCGACCGCGTGGGATAATACTAATTTTCTGCACTGGGTCATAATCGGGCATTAACGCACCGACCAAGGCGTGACCGGCTTCATGATACGCCACTAACCGCTTGCGCTTCTCGCTCATCACCCGATCTTTCTTCTCAGGTCCTGCCAATACCCGGTCAATGGCGTCATTTACCTCATCCATGGAGATTTCGGTGAGGTTGCGCCGTGCGGCTAAAATTGCAGCTTCGTTAAGCAGGTTTGATAAATCGGCACCCGTGAAGCCGGGAGTCCGACGGGCAATTTTCTCTAAGTCTACATCCTTGGCTAAGGTCTTGCCGCGAGCATGAACGTTGAGAATTTCCAAACGTCCGGCGTAGTCGGGGCGATCCACGACAACCTGACGGTCAAAACGACCTGGGCGCAGTAATGCTGAATCGAGAACATCAGGACGGTTGGTGGCGGCAATAATAATAATACCCGTATTGCCTTCAAACCCATCCATCTCAGTCAATAACTGGTTCAGGGTTTGCTCCCGCTCATCGTTACCGCCGCCTAAGCCAGCACCGCGTTGACGACCTACGGCGTCAATTTCATCGATAAATACGATACAGGGAGCATTATTCTTGGCTTGCTCAAATAAGTCGCGGACACGAGAAGCACCCACACCTACGAACATTTCCACGAACTCAGAACCGGAAATGGAGAAGAAAGGTACGCCAGCTTCCCCAGCAACAGCACGAGCTAAAAGGGTTTTACCCGTTCCCGGAGGACCAACAAGCAGAACCCCTTTAGGAATTTTTGCACCAATGGCGGTGAAGCGATCCGCGTTTTTCAGGAAGTCAACCACTTCGTTGAGTTCCAGCTTGGCTTGTTCAATACCCGCGACATCGCCAAAGGTCACCTGGGTTTGCGGTTCCATCTGAACTCTGGCTTTGGATTTGCCGAAGTTCATCGCTTGAGAACCAGGACCATTTTGCGCCCGCCGCAGTAAGAAAAATAAACCGACCAGAAGCAGGATGGGGAAGAAGAGTCCGCTCAGGGTTCTGAACCAAAAACCATCATCACTCTGAGGTCGAACTTTAATATCTACGTTATTTTGGGTGAGAATACTGATTAGTTCTGGATCGTTAGGCAGGTTGACCAGGTACTGGGAACCGTCTTGAGAGGTTACCATTGCCTGAGTGCGGTCAGAACTGAGTTGAACGATCTCGACCTTCTTGCTGTTAACGTTATCAATGAACTGGTCGTATCTCCAGGTTTCCCGGGTTTGGGATGGTTGGTCTAAAAATGCTGTTGCCAAGGCGATGACTACTATCGCTAGTAGTGCATAAAGCCCCGCATTTCTCCATTTTTTATTCACTACTGATTTCCTCCTAAGACTTAGGATGTGATGTGATGACGTCGAATCGGCTGATTATATTAACTAATGTTAACGTCTATCAGAATATTTGGCGAAGTTGGTTTGGTCAAAAGCAGGGAATGAGCTAATTTTCTATTGATGTGGTATAATAAGAGGCTGTAATTATTTTTTAGACTCCACAAATAAACACTGCAACGGTGCTAAAACACCAGAAAGAGAGCGATACTCAAAGGGCTGATCTGACGTCAGAACGGTGTGAATGGGGATAATTTCCATGACACTATTGGTATACGCGATCGCGTCGAACTCCTGTACCCGTTCCTGATTCCAGGGAAATTGCCGAATTTCTAATCCTTGCTGTTCGAGCCAATTAATAAGTTGCGATCGCGCCACTCCCGGTAATATCCCCACATCAATCGGCGGTGTCCACCAGCAATCGTCTTTGGCGCCCCAAAGATTCCCCGTACTCGTTTCTAACCAATTCCCTTGATCATCTACTAATATAGCCTCCTGAGCGCCGAGTTGTTGTGCCTTTTGCAGCGCTAGCCATCCCCCCAGATAGTTCCCGGTTTTATAGGTAGGTAAGGAACGGCGCAAGTGGGGCGCTGCGGCTAACCAGGCGATGACACCATGGTGTTGGCGTTCGCTTAAATCGGCGGGTAGAGGACGCCCAGTAATCCATTCTCGCCCATCCGGGAAAATCACGATTCTCAGAACCGCAAATGAGGGGAGTAATTGTTCTGCACCGTGGCGGATTCTCTCCCAGTCAGGGAATTGCCAACCAAAAACCTGCAAACTGTGACGTAAACGCGCACAATGGGCGTCCCAATTGGTTAAGGGGTGGGAGAGGGAGTGGTGGTAAACTCGCAGGGTGGTAAAGGTTGTCGCACCGTAAATCAAGCCCGGATCATTAATCGCGAGTTCGATGCGATCGCCGAGAATAAGTTTACCGTTATACCAATAACCGACTTGGGACATAAGAAAAAAGTTCGTAGCACGCTCCAATCCGACAAGATTTTTCCCGATCAGGGCTGATCTCAATGAATTAGCCCTGCTTAAAGGGGGTACTACAGGGGGGTGGATATAGCTTAACATCATGGATAATTAGTATCACCATAAAAGCCATCATCCTTGCCCGTCTTATGATTCAAGTCAAAGAAAAACAACCCGATGGACCCAAAGCCCCCCCATGGTGGCAGAAGATTCAGTGGATTACTAATCCTCTGGATTACATGGATGCAGCCGGACAACGGTATGGTGATATTTTCAATGCCCCTGTTCTTGGCAATCATTCCTGTCTATTGTTTGTCAGTCATCCCCAAGCCCTACAACAGATTTTTACCAATGATACCAAGCAATTTACAGCTCCTCCGAATAGACTTTTACAGCCAATTGTCGGAGATCATTCGATATTTGTGCTAGAAGGCGATCGCCATCGTCGGGAACGTAAACTTTTAATGCCACCGTTCCACGGAGAACGCATCCGAACTTACGGGACACTTATCTGTGATCTAACCGAGAAGGTAATGCGGCAGTTGCGTCCGGGTCAAACCTTTATTGCTCGTTCCTTGGTTCAGAAAATCTCCCTAGAGCTTATCTTAAATGCTGTTTTTGGTATTCATGATCCAGAGCGTTTTGGTCAACTGAATGCGCTAATTTCTACTCTGATGGATCAATTTAAATCTCCCTTCACATCAGGATTACTCTTTTTCCCAGCCCTACAGAAAGATTGGACGCCTTGGGGTTCCCTCCGTCGCTTACAGCAGCAAATTGCTCAACTAATCTATGCGGAAATTCGAGAGCGCCGTCAACAGAAAGACTCTTCTGGTTCAGACATTCTCACCCTGCTGTTATCGGCGCAGGATGAAGAAGGAAAACCAATGACCGATGAAGAATTGCATGATGAGTTGTTCACTCTATTACTAGCCGGTCACGAAACTACAGCCACCGCGATCGCATGGGCGCTGTATTGGGTTTATCGATCACCTGATGTGCAAAAGAAGCTATTGCAAGAATTGGATTCTCTCGGTCAAGAAGCAGATCCTCTGGATATTGCTCGTCTACCTTATCTCACAGCCGTGTGCCATGAAACGCTGCGGATTTATCCTGTGGCTGTCTTAACTGTACCTAGAACCGTGAAAGAACCCGTTGAACTGATGGGATATCAGCTACAACCTGGAACCCAAGTTTATGGCTGTATTTATCTCACCCATCATCGCCAGGATTTATATCCCCAATCTGATCAATTTAAACCAGAACGCTTTTTAGAACGCAAGTTTTCTCCCTATGAGTTTTTACCCTTCGGTGGTGGAACACGGCGCTGTATTGGTGAAGCTTTGGCATTATTTGAGATGAAATTAGTCCTTGCCAAAATCGTCTCTCAGTATCAGCTAACTCTGGCACAACAGCAACCTGAGCGTCCTCAGCGACGGGGTGCCACTTTAGCGCCTAGCACAGGTGTAAGGTTAATTATGCAATCTGGGAGATAGGGGAGCAGGGGGCGGCGGTGCGAGGGGCAAAGGTATTTTTAGGGATGGGTTTAGGGATTAAAATTGATTGTTTACCCTAACTGGATTGCGAAACTCGTCCTAATAATTTGTATGAATTTTTAAGAAAATGAATTCCATTTTAACCTCTATAAGACAGCGAAATAATGATTGGTTGATTGCTTGGAATAATAATCAATTCAATGAATTAAACCAGGAAATATTTGATCAATTTTATCAATTAGATCGAGTTGAAACAGTTCCTAAGATTATTCTGGCTGAATCTAACTCTTACCGATTCCTTGCTGCATTTATCGCCGCTGTTGCTGCCGATTGTTCAGTATTTTTAGGCAATCCCAACTGGACACCACAGGAATGGCAGTATGTTTTAGCATTAGTCCAACCCGACTTAATTTGGGGAGATTTGTCAAGAGTCATTCCTCAAGAGTCATTCGTCAAAAATAACGGACAATGGATAATGGAGAAGGAAGCTACAATGGGTGTCACTGAATTGGGCGTTTATAGTCAGCGCTTTAGCGTTGATGGCACTAAAGTGCCTACTCCGAACCCTAAAATAATGATTCCCACAGGAGGTTCCTCTGGTAAGATTCACTTTGCCATGCACACCTGGGATACCTTAATGGCGTCGGTGCGAGGGTTTCATCAGTATTTTGACCAGAAGCCTGTGAACTCATTCTGTGTCTTACCGATGTATCATGTCAGTGGGTTGATGCAATTTCTGCGATCGCTAACCACGGGAGGACGATTTGCTAGTCTACCCTTTAAAGACGTGGTGGCGGGAAAAGGACGAGATATTGACCCAAGAGATTTTTTTATTTCCCTCGTTCCCACTCAGCTACAACGATTACTCCGGGTGAATGCAGCGAGTTGGTTATCCCAGTTTCGCACGGTTTTGTTAGGTGGTGCGCCAGCGTGGGAGTCTCTCTTAACTGAGGCGAGACAACAGGATATTCGTTTAGCGCCAACCTATGGAATGACGGAAACGGCGTCTCAAGTGGTTACCCTGAAACCGGATGCATTTCTGGCGGGGAATAATAGCTGCGGTCAAGTTCTCCCTCACGCTAAAGTTACAATTCGCAGTACAACTGGGGAAGTTTTGGGGACGAATCAAATAGGGATTGTAACGATTGAAGCAGAATCTTTGGCTTTGGGTTACTATTCCTCAGGAGATCAGGGAAAATTCCCCCATTACCAATCACCAATTGAGGAAGAAAAAGCATTATGTATGAATGCAACGCCTGATAAAATCTCAACGCTGCAATCTGATGATTTGGGATTTTTTGATGATCAGGGGTATTTAAATATTGTCGGACGACACAGCCATAAAATTATTAGTGGGGGTGAAAATATATTCCCAATAGAAGTTGAAGCGGCTATTTTAGCTACCGAATTAGTGAGTGATGTTTGTGTGATTGGCGTACCAGATGAATATTGGGGGCAAGCGGTTACAGCGGTTTACGTCCCTCGTTTATCAGAGGTTTCTGTGGATGTTTTAAAAGCGGCGCTGATTAATCGATTAAATCGGTTTAAGCAGCCTAAATATTGGGTTTCTATTGAAAAATTACCCCGTAATGAGCAAGGAAAAGTGAATTATGAATTTGTTAAAAAAATAGCTTTAGCAAAACTTACACAGTAGGGCTGTGTACTGAAGTTTAGACTACGGGAAATTAACCCAGCTATAAGCAGTCGCGTATTTGTATGGATAATAACTTTGTAGGGGCGGGTTTCACAACTTAATTTTATTCTTGACCCTAATATGACTAAACCCGCCCGTCTCAATCATGGAATAAATGGGGTGAACTACCAATAAACTACGCAGATATCCAATATAGAGTAAGCCCAAGCTTTTGGCATTCCCCTGTGAAGTCTCCAAGTCCACATTCCCATAGGGGTCAGCGGTGGGAAGTTCAGGCGCTAGCTTGTTCCAACACCTGGGAGGAGTTTCGGACTAACTGAAGATAAAGGTCACTAAGTTGATGCGCGACACCATCCCAGCAAAACTTTTCCTCCACCCGCTGTCTTGCCCTTTGACCCAATTGATTGCGCCAGTCGGGGTGAGACAGAATCCGGTCTATTGCTTCAGCAAAAGCTACCTCATCTTTAGGCGATGCCAGTAATCCGGTTTCTTCGGGTACGACAGTAAACTGCAACCCACCGACATCACTGGCAATAACTGGTGTACTACAAGCCATAGCTTCAATTGCCACTAGACCAAAGGGTTCATAGTGACTGGGAACAACGCAGACATCAGCAGCCGTATAGTAAACTGATAGAAGTTCATCGCTAATGCGTCCGGTAAATGTGGTAATATCCCTCATCCCCAGTTCATCAACGATTGCCTCAATCCGTTCTCGCTCAATCCCGTCACTTTGACCGGGACGAGACCCCCCGCCAATAATCAGTTTTACCTGTGGATCATGGCGTATCTGGGAGCAACCCACAGCGCGAACTAGCGTTTCTATGCCTTTGCGCGGATCAAAGCGTCCCACATAAAAGATGATTTTGTCGTCAGGATTCCATCCTAATTGTTGTCGTGCTTGAGTGCGGTCAATCGCCCCAAAGCGTTGAATGTCTGTGCCACAGGGAATAATCTCAATATTACCCTTACTCGAAACCAGCGATCGCATCTGGTCTTTTTCCTGGGGAGACGTAGCCACAGTGCGTTCGGCTGTCTCTAACACCGCTTTTTCCACTTCCAAGCGAGTACCAGCAATCATGGGGATCGCTTCTACTGACTGGTACTTTACCGCACCTAGAGAATGGTAGGTATGAACTTGGGGAATGGATTGCCGTTTTTTCCACTGCATCCCCACCCAAGCAGAAATCCAATAGTTGGTATGCACCAGGGAATAGCGAATACCTTCCCACTCCTGAAACCTCAGCAGATTATCTAAGAACTCGCTGGTATAGCCAAAGATCTTATCCCGGGGGACAAATGCATCTGGACCCCCTTTCAAACGAATAGTCCGACACCGTGGACTATGTTCTACAATTGTCAGATCATCAGCACTAGCTTTTCGGGTAAACATATCAACGTGCCATCCAAGGTGGGCAAGAGCTTCACCCAGATGGCGCACGTAAACATTCTGTCCACCCGCTTCTTCCTTGCCAATTTCTACAGCGGGGTCGCCATGAACTGAGATGAGAGCAATATGCTGTCTACGTTTACTGTTCATAAGTTGGTCTAATCCTCGATTTCAACAAGGGTTAAGGCGGATTAAGCGTTTGACTCTTGTGCAGCTTTTCCCTGGGTTCGTGTTTTTTGTGAGAAAACCTTAAACGCTTAGGGATTTGTCCGTATCAGTCTATAGGATGTTGACACTCTCCCGGTTAAAACGCGGGAGATTCTTCCGTCACAGGGAGGCAGAGTTTAACGTCTTCCGGGACGGAACCTTTACCCTCAGAAAGCTTATCTACCGTGTGTCCCACGGCTTGCAGTCCTCTTATTTCTACTACCTGGGCGGATGCCACATCGCGGTCTTGAGTGTACCCACAGAACTGACATTTGTGAACACGTTGGCAGAGTTTTTTCTTGCCTGTTTCCTCCAAGCAGTTGGGACAAGTTTGACTTGAATAGGCTGCTGGGATTTTCTGAAAATACACGCCCCGCTTAAAGCAACATTGGCAGAGAATATCTAGAAACTGACCCCAACCCGCATCTAGACAGTGCTTGGCTAAAAAACCTCTATCTAATGCTTTTAGATTAAGCTGTTCAGCGAATATCATATCCGCCCAATCGCAAAGATTGTGAGCTAACTCCCAGTGGTAGTTTTTGCGAGTGTTGGCTATCTGCTCATGTAGTCGCGTCACTTTGGCTTGTGCCTTGGCTCGATTGTTTGACCCAAACCGTTTATGACTGGCTTTCTTTTGCAGTGATTTCAACTTGCCTTCGACGCGTTTAAACGGTCGTGGATTGGGGAACGTTCGCCCATTAGACACCGCAGCAAAGTGGATTAGCCCTACATCTATTCCTAATGACGTACCAGTCGGACTGATTTGGGGTACATTCACATTCCATTGCAGGGTGAGCTGTACATACCAGCCAGATGCTCGTCTCACAATACGCGCCTGTTTCACCCTGACATCCTCCGGAATAGGGCGCGATTGTCTAAACTTGACTAACCCGATCATGGGTAGTTTGACCTGGTTTCCCTGAATAGGATTAACCCCTAACTGGGGGAAGACAAACGACCGCATCTGCCCAGCTTTTTTGTACCGTGGGAAGCCTCTCCCGTTTTTCCACATTCCCTCAAACGCTAACTGTAACCGCTTAAGTGTTTGCTGTAGCACTTGCGAGTGTACAAGTTCAAGTTCGGGAATGTTTTTACGGGCAACTGTTAAACTTTCACACTGGCTTCTATAGGTGGGCGCGGGTTGAGCGGATGGGATAATGTACTCATGTTTAATTGAGCAAGCGTTCATTGGACTTTTACGGGAGTTAACCCAATCTTTTCGCTCAGATAATGCGTAGTTATACACTCGACGACACTGCTCTAGCCATTCCTTAAAAATGGCAATCTGGGCGTTGTTTGGCTTGAGTTTAAACTCGTAAATTAGATTGAACACTTACTCGGCTATTTACAACGTTTGTCGTCTATTATAGACGAAGTATCCAAGGAAGTTTCACGAGGGAGACAGACTCGCAATTAAAATTGCTAAACTAAACGTCTCGCTCGGTTTCATCCCCCGATTGAAATAGGGGGGCTTTCACCTTTGCTATCCTGTAAATGCTATGAACCCTTAACTTGCGATAAACAAAGAGTGAACCTACCCTTGAGTGGGAATACTTGTACCACATATCCTTCCCTTCTACTTTTCAAGAGAAAGAATTAAGTAACTGAAACGACCCCGGATTGGGCTGGTAATTCCCTACTATAGGGCTTGAGAAAGAATCTCTTTCAGGTTATGGAGGGCTTTACCAGACTACACCACATATCATACGAAACCTCATCGTTGTTGTATTACAGCTTAAAGGTGCAGACTTAGCAAAAGCTGATGAAAAGAGCTGAGTTTTACTCGTTTGAGAAGAGTATAGCTTCTAAACCCTAAAGTTGCAATATGTAAAAAAAAATTTAGTTATATGAAGATATCGCCAATGCTTCACCCGTACAGCAGCGTAAAGAGCAATGTCCGTGAAGTTTTTGTGACAGACGTAGTATGCTACGTCTCTACTCAGGGTATTTCACCGCAACCTGGTAGGGTAGGTAATTTCCCGCCTCCACTAGACAAAAAGGGATTCTAATCTGCTATGATAGTCAGGGTCATCTTGGAGAGGTGGCTGAGTGGTCGAAAGCGGCAGATTGCTAATCTGTTGATAGGTACGTAAGGCCTATCCGAGGGTTCGAATCCCTCCCTCTCCGTTCAATCAACTCCTTCGGTAGAACCAAGCCATTAGATTCACCGTTCACTATACTGGCGTAGCCATAAGCCTGCTTGTGGTAGGTGCACAAAATGTTCCAGACGGTGGTTCATGACGACATGACAAATGACGAATGACTAACTAAAGCAAGGCTTTGAGTAATGCCTGAAGCTTGAGTTGGATTTCTGCGAGTTCCTTGTCTGGCTTAGAACCAGCAACAATTCCCGCTCCCGCGTAGAGTCGAGCGCGGTAGGTGTTATCCTGAGTTGCAGAAAGTGGGTTGTTGTCGATTAATGCTGAACGAATACCGACGATGAATTCACAATTGCCTTGATAATCTATCCAACCCAATGGGGCTGCATATAGGGAGCGGTCAAAAGTTTCGTAGCGGCGGATCTGTTCTTGCACAATCTGGGTAGGGACACCTGCTACAGCAGGGGTAGGATGAAGTTGGGCGACAATATCTAGGGGATGGACATTGGTCAAAAGTTGTGCCTGAATCGGTGTCCACAAATGCTGAATGTTGGAGAGTTTGAGCAGTTGGGGAGCTGGTAAACATTGGGGGATGAGTCCCAACTCAGATAAACGTTGAGTGATAAAATCTAGCACAAATTGGTGTTCGCGCTGCTCTTTTTCAGAACCAAGCAAGCGATTGCCAAAATCAGCGTCTTCAGCGGCTGTCCTTCCACGGGGTGCTGATCCAGCTAAGGCATCGGTGATTAATAAACGATCACGAATACTAATTAAGCGTTCAGGACTAGCACCGAGAAAGTTCTGTCCTTTACCATTACTAGCTGAAAAGATATAGCAATCAGGATGGCGTTGGCGCAGATTATCTAGGGAGTTAACGACATTAAAGGGCTGGTGCGAAAAAATATCAATGGCGTTAGCGAGAACAATTTTTCTAAATTGATTTGCCTGAATTGATTCTAAGGCTGATACAACGGCTGACTTAAAGGATTCAGCATTGATTGAGTTTGAATTTATTAATTGTGAATAATTAATGCTTGTCCGAAAACGAGGTTGATGTTCTGATTCTTTAATTTCAGCAATCTGATTGTATATTTCTTTCAGGAGTAATTTTAGGTTAACTTGAGGGTCAACTTTAACATTAGCAACTAATGTATAGCGGTTTTTCCGACAAGCCACTTGCCAGCGAGGAAGAAAAATGGTAGCTGATGAAAACTGAGAATCTTTGCTTAAAGGAAAAAATGTAAAAAAGCAAAAAAAGTGAGGTCTGGCAAAAGAGATATTTTTTTGTCGTTCAGTCCAAATCCAAATGTCTTTTAGATAATTATAGATGACGGTCTTGGCGTGTTGAAACCGATTAACTCCTTCAAGTTCAGCATAGATAGTCGCATCAACAGCAAGAATGGCTTCATTCTCACTTCTTTTTTCTAAGTAAAACTGAAATTGTTGAGTTCCACCGATAATCTGGAGTACAGCCAGTGGATCGACCGTGGGAATTTCCACAGAAATACTGGCAATTTGAGTGCAGCCTTTCTCAATAGATGCCTGCTGGCAAGCGACAAGGAACTGGTATAACTCCTTGTGGTTTGGCAAGCGATCGGTATGAGATGTTGACACTTCCTCACTAAAAGACGAGGCATTCTTCCTTTCTGCCCAATCGCACAAATTATGAGCCAATGTTCCACATCCCCTTAAAGGCTTTCTCTAACCGCTTGAGTTTTTGTTGTAGCACTTGCGATTGTACTTTTCTCAGTTCAGGATTAGATTTTTTCGCTTGAGTCAATGCTACGGCTTGACTGTTATACTTTGGTGCGGGGACATCAGCCGGGATAATATATTCATACAGAATTGAGCAAACGTTAATCGGAGTTTTACGCGAGTTAACCCAATCTTTACGCTTTCTAAGGGCATCGTTGTAGACCTGACGAGATTGCTCTAGCCCGTCCTGAAAGATGGCTACCTGAGCGCTAGTTGGTTTTACTTTGAACTCGTAAATCAGATTAAACATTTGCAAGGATACCTGCAATATCGGTATTATCTTAGCATATTGTTACCTGTTGCCTAAGCCCGGAAAAATTGGAATGAAATTGCCTGATGGTCCGAAGTTGCCGTTTTTTGTGCAAACGCTGCAACTCATCGCTCAGCCGCTTAAATTTCTCGACACCTGTACTCAGCGTTACGGAGATACCTTTACCCTCCGCTTACTGGGCACGAACTCCCCACCTGTAGTCTTTTTCAGCCACCCCCAGGCAATTCAATCCATATTTACCACTGAGTCTGACAAATTTGAGTGGGTTGACACTCCCCCGGTTGAAAACGCGGGGGATTCTTCGTTCATCCAATCACCTTCACGACTGACGCGATCGCGGATTGGCAGTCCAGCTCATCTGTTCGCCTTCGGGACTACATGTCAGAAATTTCCCTCCAGGTCATCTTAGGAGTGGTGTTTGGTCTTAACTCTGGCGCTCGGTATGACAGGCTTAAACAACTCATTGAGCCATTCTTGAACGATATCACCTCCCCCTTGAACTCGATCCATTTTTTCTGGACACCGTTGCAGCAAGATTGGGGTCAGTGGAGTCCCTGGGGTAAGTTTGTGCGACAACGGCAGCAAATTGATGATTTAATTTATGAGGAGATTACCCAACGTCGCACTCAACCTGAGGGAGACGATATCCTCTCTGTGTTCATTTCTACCCGTGATCAAACAGGTCAACCGATGACCGATATCCAGTTACCGGAAGCTTGGGTCAAAAGCATCCCCCTAGAAGGGGGACTTTTTATTAGTGTGCTAGGATATCCCTATCAACACCTGTACTTGGCATGAAATCTAGGTATCAGTACCGAATCTACCCTACACCTGGTCAAAGTCAATCGTTGGCACAATTGTTTGGGTGTGTTCGAGTAGTCTGGAATGATGCCTTAGCCCTGTGCCAGCAATCTGATCAGCTCCCCAAAACCACCGAGTTGCAAAAGGTTTGTATCACCAAAGCGAAAAAGACCCAAGCAAGGGGATGGTTAGGGGTAGTGTCGGCTATTCCTCTCCAGCAATCCATTGCCGCTCTGGGGGTAGCCTTCAAAAACTTTTTCCAGTCCCGGTCAGGCAAACGCAAGGGTAGAAAAGTTAACCCACCAAGGTTTAAGCGGAAAACCAACCGCCAATCCGCCCGGTTTACCAGGGGCGGGTTCAGTATTAAAAACAACAAGGTTTATTTAGCCAAGATTGGGAAGGTTAAAACCCAATGGTCACGTCCTCTCCCCTCTGAACCCAGTTCAGTTACGGTAATCAAGGATTGTGCAGGCAGATACTTCCTTAGCTTTGTGGTGGAGGTAGAGCCAGAAATCAACCCACCCAAGAACCCATCAATCGGGATCGATTTAGGGTTGAAAACCTTTGCGTGCTGTAGTAACCGGGAAAAAGTTAATAGCCCGGACTATTCCCACCTGTACCGGAAACTGAAACGACATCAGCGGCGGCTATCTAAACGGCAACGGGGTAGCAAACGGTATCACCGGATGCGGGCTAAGGTTGCCAAAGTGCAGGCAAGGATCAGGGACAAGCGCAAGGACTTCCTGCATAAATTGTCTACTAAGGTGGTCAACGAAAACCAAGTGATCGCCTTAGAGGACTTAAACGTTAGCGGTATGCTAAGAAACCGCAGGTTATCACGGGCAATATCTCAGGCTGGATGGTATAAATTCCGGTCAATGTGTGAGTGCAAAGCTAACAAGCACAATCGAGATTTTCGGGTCATTAGCCGATGGGAACCTACCAGTCAGGTTTGCTCTGAATGTGGATACCGATGGGGGAAGCTAGACCTATGGGTTAGGACAATTGTCTGTGTTAACTGCGGGGTGGAACACGATCGCGATGATAACGCATCGGCAAACATAGAAAGAGTCGGGGTAGGGCATACCCACGACATTAAATGGACAGGGAGCGCGTGTAAGACCCCGCCAGAGGCAGTGTGTGATGAACTGTCAACCCAACAAGAGTCTAGGCAGTCATTTCTTGACGGGCTGACTGGAAAGGAATCACCGTCCTTGTAGGGCGGTGAGGATGTCAAGAGACCAGTTAATCACTTTGTTGCTGCTGGGTCATGAAACCACAGCTTCCGCTTTAGCATGGGCTTTTTACTGCCTGCATCGTCAGCCGTCATGCCTAGAGCAATTAAGACGAGAGTTAGACAACTTGGGTGATCATCCTGAACCTGAAGCGATCGCGCAACTCCCCTATCTTACGGCGGTCTGTAAAGAAGCGCTACGACTGTACCCCATTGCCTTAATTGCTCAGCCGCGTCAGGTGAAAGAATCCGTGCGGATACAAGGTTATGAATTAGAGCCAACAGCGATCGCGGTGCCTTGTATTTATTTAACCCACCGCCGCCAGGATGTCTATCCCGAACCTGACCTATTCTGTACGACCGTGGCGACGAGGGATTACCATTGTTCCCTCTGATGCTTGTCCCATGGTCGTAAAGACCTAGCGTCATCTTCACTCATCTAAAGAAAAAGTAATAAGTTATCAGTAATACGTTGTAAAATAAGATACCTTTTTGATCCGATTTCTAGACCCAAAAAGGGGAAGCCAGGATTTGATTGCTAATTGGATCAGCGCTAGTCTACTGGATATCTAACTTGCTATCATGACCACAAAGTTCATTGCTCATTCCCAAAATAAGTTATGGTTAGCGGCGCTTAAACCACCGATGTATAGCGTGGCTATCATTCCCATCTGGATCGGCACGGCTGTAGCATACCGGGAAACTCATGTCATTCACTTGGGCATATTTGGCACATTTTTACTGTCAGCTATTTTAATTATTGCTTGGCTTAACCTTAGCAACGATGTGTTTGATGCCGAGACAGGGATTGATCGCAATAAACCCCATTCACTGGTGAATTTAACCGGAAATAAATCTCTGATTTTTGGGTTGAGTAATCTATTTTTAGCTGTAGGTATCCTGGGCATCATCGCGATCGCGTGGTGGCAACGGGACCCGACGGTGATTGGTATCGTCTTGCTTTGCTGCGCTTTGGGGTATAGTTACCAAGGTCCGCCCTTCCGACTGGGTTATCAAGGGTTAGGCGAGATTATCTGCTTTTTTACTTTCGGTCCCATGGCGGTGGCGGCTGCTTACTACTCTCAAGCCCAAACCTTCTCGTCAATGGGGTTAGCTGCTTCAATGATTATTGGCATTAGTACCTCGATTATTTTATTTTGCTCCCATTTTCACCAAGTCGAGGACGATATAGCCGCCGGGAAGCGATCGCCGATTGTTGTCTTGGGAACTCAACGCGGTGCTAAATTACTCCCTTGGTTAAGTGGCAGCATTGTTGCCCTGACAGGTTTGTTTATTGTTTTGGGGATGTTTCCGATTTGGACAGGATTGATCCTTGTGAGTTTACCCTTTGCCCTTGAGTTAGTGCAGTATGTTGGCTGCTATCACGATCAACCGGAAAAAGTCAGCAATTGTAAATTTATCGCCGTTAAGCTGCATTTTTGGAGTGGACTATTCTTGGGGTGGGGCTTTGTCCTGCCTAATCTATGGTATTGATGCCTTCCCTCTCACCTAGGTGTTAACTTAACCTGAAAGCAGGGGAAGCGGGGGAAGCAGGGGAAGTTAGGGAATAATTTTGACAGGTGAGTATTATTTCTTAATTGTCTACTAGGACACAGGAAAGCTGAATTTTAAAATAAGGTATAAAAAATTAAATTAAACTATTTAAATGTTTGGAGCCATCTCCAGCGTTGAAGCTAGGCGTTTTTTGTTTACATTTATTTACAAAATTGCCGAGATAGATTTCCATCTCCTGAACGAGATTTGGGTGAGTTAGTGTTAACTCCTTGGAGGGAGGTAATGTTAAGTTCCAGAAGCATACAATTTAGTTAGTCGTCCATGATTCACTCACCTTAAGATTCAGAAGCGCTCTAAGCTGAGTGAAGTTCATGCACAAGTATTATGGTTTGTCAATAGTCACCAAGAGAGTCTCGAACAGACGCCGACTTTGAGTGCCAGACGACAGGCGGCTGAGGCTCATCCCCTTTAACCGAACCAAACCTGCAATTCCCAACTTAAATAAGGGCAAGGATTAAGGTTGAATGCAATTATTTTCAGCCAATTTACTTCGTCCTTATTCCTAAACTCATCTTTAACAAAGGATTCAATCATGCAACTTATGGATACGGCAAAACCCCACGAAAATACCACTAAAAAGATAGAATATTGGTGGCAAACTCCTGTACTCAATCGTCGGGCATGGACGTGGGAAGATGCTCGTAATGTGAAACACCAAGGCGAGTGGTGGCAGAATGCGGTTATTTATCAGATTTCCCCACAGAGTTTTAAAGACAGTGATGGCAATGGTGTAGGTGACTTGAATGGCATTATTGAACAACTCGATTACATTGCCTCTTTAGGTGTCGATGCCATCTGGCTGTGTCCAATTTATGAATCCCCGATGGAAGATTTTGGCTATGACATTACCGATATGCGGGATATCGACCCGCTTTTTGGCTCTCTAGAGGATTTTAAACGACTTTTGGCTGTGGCTCACTCCATGGGATTGAAAGTGATGCTAGATCAAGTTTGGAGTCATACCTCTGATAAGCATCCCTGGTTTCTAGAAAGTCGGCAAAATAAAAATAATCCTAAAGCAGACTGGTATATTTGGGCAGATCCTAAGCCCGATGGTTCGCCCCCCAACAACTGGCTATCAGCATTTATGGGTCACAGTGCTTGGCAATGGGGACCGGAACGTAAACAATTTTATATGTATAATTTCTTAGAAAGCCAACCTGACCTGAACTGGCACAATCCAGATGTGGTTGACGCGATTTTGGTACGGGCAAAATTCTGGTTGGAGTTAGGAATTGATGGTTTCCGCATCGATGCGCCTAACTTTTTCATGCACGACGCCCAATTGCGAGATAACCCCGTTCGTCCAGAAGATGCGTCTTTACCTGATGGTGTCGCCCCCGATAATCCTGTGGTTCGGCAACTGTTTAAGTACAACTTCTGCCGTCGAGAAACCTTAGACGCCCTCAAACCTATCCGTGAGTTAATGAATCAGTATCCGGGTACGGTTAGTTTAGGCGAAGTTACGTTCTGTGAAGACTCCATTGCCCTTGCCAGTGAATTTGTTGCAGGTGATGAACGGTTGCACATGGCGTACCATAGCGGACTCCTCGTCGATGAACCCATCAGCGCTAAACTGATGCGCCAGATGATGGAAAAAGTGTTAAGTAACTTTACCCAAGGTGGTGATTGTTGGATTGTCGGCAATCATGATTATGGTCGCCTGCGATCGCGCTGGACTGGAAAGGATGCTCAGGGAAATCCTTATCCGGAAAAATTTTATCAGATGATTGCGGCACTGCTTCTATCCTTACCGGGCGCAATATGTCTCTATCAAGGCGATGAATTGGGTTTAACCGAGGCAAGAATCCCTGAAGATATTCCTGTAGAAGATATTAAAGATCCTTTTGGTCAAGCCCTTTATCCGGCAATTAAAGGACGAGACGGTTCGCGCACACCAATACCATGGCAAGGGGATGCCCCCCATGCCGGATTTACCACGGCGGAAGAACCCTGGCTACCTGTTCCCGAAAGTCATTATCAACGGGCGGTGAATCTGCAAAATAAAGATCCTAATTCACTCCTAAATACCTGGCGTCGTTTACTCCACTGGCGCAAAAAACAACCGGCATTAGAAGCAGGTAACTTGGAAATTCTGGATACGGAGGAACCGATTTTTGCCTTTATCCGGCAATATGCCGAACAGCGAATCCTTTGTATTTTCAATTTGAGTAACGAATCTGCCCGCTATGACTTGTCGGGATATCCAGGGTGTGAGGAAACTAAAGGATTAGGCTTTACCACCAATCGCCAGGGTAATACGATCGAAATTCCTGGCTATAGTGTCTTCTTTTGTAATATGCCCCTGAGCTGTGATTATCAACTCAAGTCGAATTAAGGGTAGCGTGTATAGACGTTGCATGCAACGTCTATACAAGGTTATGCCAACCCTTCCACAACCGGATGGAAGTAAAACGCTAACCCCAAAACCACATAAGCCGCAAGCAGCAAAATCCCCTCTAACCAGTTTGACTTACCGTCAGAACTAATGGAATTGGCGATTAACACCGCGACGGCTACCGCCACCAGTTCAAAGGGGTGAAAATCCAAATCCATTGGCTGATCCAAAAACCAACCCGCAATCACCAAGACAGGGGCAACAAATAGGGCAATTTGTAAACTTGATCCCACCGCCACCGACACCGACAAATCCATCTTATTTTTCATCGCCACTGTCACCGCTGTGGCATGTTCTGCGGCATTACCAATAATGGGTAATAGAATCACGCCTGTAAATAGGGCAGTTAATCCTAACTGGGAGGTGGCTTCCTCTAAGGTATCCACCAATAGTTCAGACTCCAACGCCACCAGTAGGGTTACCCCAAGTAACACCCCAATCCACAACTTTAAATTCACCTTATGTTCCAGTTCCTCACTAGAAACGGCTTCCCCCTCTTGTGACTCAATATCCACCATACCCACATCAAAAAGATAGCTGTGAGTTTTCATGGAAAACAGTAAGGTGAGGGCGTACACCACGATCAACACCCCAGCAACGGCAACCGATAATCCTTGTAACGTTTCTTCATCAATTCCAGGCGTCGTGGCATCCATCGCCGTCGGTAGTAGCATGGCAATGACAGCCAAATTCATTGAGGAAGCATTCACCCGCGCCACAATCGGTTGAAAGTCCTGTTCCTTGTAACGCAACCCGCCCAACAGCATAGATAATCCCATGACTAGCAGCAAGTTGCCAATAATTGATCCCGTAATCGTGGCTTTGACCACATTGACTAAACCCGCATTTAGGGCAATGAGGGCAATAATCAGTTCTGTCGCATTGCCAAACGTGGCATTGAGCAACCCACCCAAGGTAGGTCCAGCCACAACCGCAATTTCTTCCGTCGCCTTTCCCATCCACGCCGCTAGGGGAATAATCGCCAGGCAGGAGGTAATGAAAACTATAGCTGATCCCCATTCCAGAAAATGTGCGGCAATGGAAATGGGGAGAAAAATTAACAACAGAGACAGAATCGTGTTTTTGTTCAGCATCTAAAAATAAGCAGATGGGCACAGATTAAAGTTAACGGTGAGGATTGTCATTTGTCATTCGTTGATTGTTGAGTGGGAAACATCTCTCCCCTGCTCACCATAGTTCCAGATGTCTCTACAGGCTCTCCCCTACTCCCCTGCCCCCTACAGATCCCCAGCAAGAGATGCCATAATGGGCAAGAATTGCTATAGTGCGATTAACTTGTGTGAATTTATGGCAAGTTCTATTAAGTTTCATCGATTTTCAGTAAATATTGCGGTTGAATACAAGATTAAAGGCACAAATTGTTACAGGTTCATCCCCAAATGCAAGTTTAGCAACTTGTGCGAATGATTTTGTCTCTACTGGGCTGGCGTTCCCTACTGAAATGGCTAGCTTTCAACCCAAAATTCGTTTAGCTAATCTTTCAACTCATCCCTACTCAAGAGCGAAAATTAGTAGAGTAGGGGAACCAGTCTGACTCGTTTTCTGTGGAATTTGGTGATTTCAATGACTTCTGCTGCTGAACTTTCAGCTTCACAAGCTGCGGCAATCAGTCCCATCGCGACCTTATCCGAGGAGGCTGAGATTGCATACGATCCCCTGCAGACAGCTAGGGGCGTCTACATAACTGTTCACGGGCATTTTTATCAACCCCCTCGTGAAAATCCTTATCTGGATACCATTGAACGTCAGCCCTCGGCGGCACCGTTTCACAACTGGAATGAACGAATTCACCACGAATGCTATCGCCCCAATGCCTTTGCACGGGTGTTAAATGGTTACGGCGAAGTGGTGGAGATCGTTAATACCTATGAATATCTCAGCTTTAACATTGGCCCGACGCTGATGTCGTGGTTGGAACGCTACGACATGGAAGTTTATGAGCGGATACTGGAAGCAGATCGCAAGAGTTGTCAACGGCTTAACGGTCATGGCAATGCGATCGCGCAAGTCTATAACCATATCATTCTTCCCCTCGCCAATGAACGGGATAAATACACCCAGATTCGTTGGGGAATGGAAGATTTCCGCTCTCGCTTTGGTCGTGATCCCGAAGGAATGTGGCTGGCGGAAACGGCGGTTGATTACCCCACCCTGGAAGCTATAGTGGCAGAAGGGATTAAGTTTATCATTCTTGCACCGTCCCAAGCCGAACGCTGTCGCCTTCTACCGACAGAAGACAATCCTGATCCGGATTGGCATGAAGTGGGTGGAGGTCAGATTGATCCCAGCCGCCCTTACCGTTGTTTCCTCGAAAGCGGTGAATTTATCGACATCTTTTTCTACGACGGTCCCATCTCACGGGATATGGGGTTTAGCGATGTTCTTAGTAGTTCCGAACATTTCGCCGGTCGTCTAGGGATCGCGATTCATGGGGATCACCGTCCCTCCCAGATTATCAGTGTGGCAACTGATGGGGAAACCTTCGGACATCACAAACGCCACACAGAAATGTGTATCGCCCATGCCTTTACTCAAGTCTTTCCCCACCGTAACTGGACGGTGACCAACTATGCCCATTACCTCAGCATCAGTCCGCCGACTTGGGAAGTTATTCTCAAACCCGTAACCGCTTGGAGTTGTTCCCATGGCGTCAACCGTTGGCAAGATGACTGCGGCTGTGGTGGCGGCGGTGGTTGGCATCAGAAATGGCGGCGTCCCCTGCGAGAAAGCCTGAACTGGCTGCGGGATCAGTTGGTTCCGGTGTATGACGAGAGGGGTCGTCAGTTTTTCCGTGATCCTTGGGCGGCGCGGGATGAGTATATCCAAGTGCTTCGCGATCGCTCTTTGGAAAAGGTGGAAGAATTTCTTAACCGTCACAGCGTTGCGCCCCTCTCTCCCACGGAACAAATCGACGCCCTACGGCTATTGGAAATGCAACGCCACGCCATGCTCATGTACACTAGCTGCGGCTGGTTCTTTGAGGAAATATCCCGTCCAGAAGGGGTACAGATTTTACGCTATGCAGCACGGGCGTTGGAGTTAGCTGGGGAAGTGGCTGGTATCCAGCTTGAGCTAGGTTTCTTGGAACGCCTCCTCCTAGCACCGAGTAATGTAGACTGCTTTAAAACCGGAAATGAGGTCTATCGGCAACTGGTGGTGTCGGCGCAAATTACCTTTAAACAAGTTGCTGCTCATTACGCGATTAGTTCCTTATTTACCAACTATGCCCAACAAGAACGGATCTACTGCTACCAAGCGCATCAGCTTGACTATCAACTCCAACGTATGGGTTCACTGACGTTGGCAGTGGGTCAATTGCGACTGGTGTCTGAGATTACTTGGGAAAATATGGAATTAGTTTTTGCTGTTCTCCATATCGGGGGCTGGGACTTCCACTGCTGTATTCAACCCTTTACCGGGCGTCGGGTATATACCCAGTTGAGGGACAAGATATTTGAGGCGCTCAAGCAAGCCAGTGCTGCCCATACGATTCTGGCAATGAATCAGATGTTTGGTGAGCCGTCGTTTAGTTTACAAAATCTGTTTGCTGAAGAGCGACAAAGGATTATGCAGCTAATTAGTCAGGAAACCCTGACACGATTAGATCAGCTTTATAACCAGATGTACCGGGATAATTACGGCGTGTTGATGGCATTCCATCGGGATGAATTGCCCGTACCGAAAGAATTGCAAGTGGCAGCAGAAATTGCTTTGTCCAACCGTTGCCTGATTGCGATTAAAGCCCTAGACATAGAGGTGAGCGATCCCCAAGCTATCAATGCTCAGATAGCTGAACTGGAAGCAATCGCCACAGAAGCGGGGCATTTACGGTGTCACCTGAATATCCCAGAAGCCAAGCTAACTCTGGAGAGATTAATTTGGCGAGTGCTGTGGCAACTTTTGCATGAGGGTGATCCCGATACCCTCGCCGAGGATATCCGTCAGATTGATCGGCTGATTGAGATTGGCAATCGGCTGAACCTCGGTTTATCTTTAGACCGTTGTCAGGAACTCTATTTCAACTGTTTACACACCTCAATCGTGCCGCAATGTGAACTGGCAATTCAAGCCCAACGCCTGAGTGACCACAAGAATGGGCATCAGGCGCAGCTTACGGCGACAAATCCTTGGACGATTATCCGACTGCGCCAGTTGCTTCAGCTTGGTCAACTTTTGTCTGTGGAAGTGAGTCCTTGGTTAAGTCAGTTGCTTTAACTTGTTTCGCGTAAATCCCCTTCCTCCGTGAAAACAGGGAGGGGATGTAAGCAAAAAACCGAATAAACGAAGGTTTTCAAAGGCGGATGAAACGGGAAATCCCGTTCGCGTAAGCGTGGCGTAAACCAAGACGAATAAGACCGTCCTTGCTTACTAGTTGGAAGCCCCAAATAAGAGCGAAGCAAGTTGGGGTACTTCACATGAGTGAGATAGGGGACATAGGGGAGATGGGAGAGATAGGGAGTTAACTCAAAACTCGGTCAGGGCGGGTTTTGAACAAAAGTTATCATCAATAGCTTGGGCGAATGCCCTAAACCCGCCCCTACTTTCCTCTAAACTTCCCCAATCACCTGTTTTCCAATCCCCAATCCCCAATCCTTAGGGCAATAGAACTGCACTAATCCCATGAATCATGCCGTTAGATGCAGGAATATCTGCCAGAACCACGGGGATACCATTGACAAAAACTTCGCTAGCATCGCTGACTCTTATGGTTAAGGGTTTACCCGCTAGGGTGGTTAACCGTAAGGTCGAACCGGGGGTTAAGCCAAAGGTGTTAATGTTACCGGGAACAACGTGATACGTGAGGATTTCAGTTAATCGAGAGCGGTTTTCGGGTCGGAGTAAAGTTGCAACAGTTCCCTCTGGTAAAGCAGCAAAGGCTTCATCTGTGGGGGCAAAAATGGTAATTGGTCCCCTCCCCGCCAGTGCTGAGGTGAGTCCGGCGGTTTTGATCGCAGCCGTTAGGGTGGAGAAAGCGTCGTTGGCGGTTTCGAGTTCATCAGCTATATTGTTTACGCCTCGTTGAGCAATCAGGTGGAGTCCGGGTTCTGCCTTCAAGAGGCGAGGGGATTCGGTGACGCTGTTGGCGGGTAATGCGATCGCGGTACCCAGACTGGCAAGACTTAAGCAGGCGGTTAGTTTCCTCAAGGTGGAAGTAAAAGAGCGGGCTGGCATGAATTTTTATCCTTAGAACGGGGATTTATCCTAATCCGGCGAGAATACTTCTACTATACCTGAAAGGATAGTGGGGCATGAATCACACTTTGTGAGGAAATTTGTTTTCATGTTGTTTGTTGATAAGTTTAAATGTGATAGACTATCAATAACATTGCAAGGGTTCGAGCAAGTGTTTAACTTAATTTACGATTTTAAATTAAAGGCAAATCGCACAGAGATAGCCATCTTTGAAGATTGGCTATAACAGTGTCGTCGGGTTTATAACTATGAACTGAAAGAGCGCAAAGATTGGGTGATTTCAGAGAAATCACCTTATTTAGCTTGCTCGATTTCGCATGAGTATATCATCCCGGCTGATGCCCCAGCACCAAACATCAACTTGTTGAGGATGAGTACCAGGTTAGTCAGTTCAGGGGAGATGACCGCATCGATTCTCCAACGTTCCCAGAATTGAACTTGACAGCCCAAAAAGTCTTTAGCGCTGGAGCCTGACAAAACACAACTCTACTGAAACAGTACTTATTCAAAACCACTATCCCCTGTCACAAGGTGACGTTTACCAAGCCTTGGGTTGGATAACTTTAACTCATATTACTCAGCGAGACACTTATGTATCAAACTAATCCGCCTCGTTCTCCCAAAGACGTCTTACCGACATTATCGGGAGAGCGATCGCGTCTGGTTGCGCTGGTATGATGTAAATGGCGACTGGATTGTGGCTCCTGAGGAACGGGAACGGCGACGAGTTGAGCGATTGACACAACAGTTGCGGCGACTGGGCGTCGAACCGGATTTGGATGAGCCGATTTAGCCGATAAATTATTCATCCTTCATGGCAACTTCACCTGGCAATTAACCCGGTAGTTTGCTGATGAATAAAACAGCCAGATAATTGAGTGCATTTAATCTTCTGAAAAAATCCCCCAATTCCTTACCCGTCCCCGTCCATTAGACAATTAAGAACAACCGAGAGAATCCCTTGTGGCTACGCCAGTTTTAGAATTAATCCCTGAAGCCTGCTGACATAATTGTTGCAGTTGTGCGCCATCTAGGAGGGCATCGGTGAAGTCAGCCCCCGTGATTAATGTATTATCAAACACTGATCCCAGTAAGAGAGTTTCGACTAAAATCACATCACTTAAATCTGCTCCCGTTAAATCTGCCTGATCTAACATGCCATAGCTTAAATCCACACTGTGCAAATTAGCATTAGTCATCACTGACCCACTAAAAATAGCACCTCGCAAGTCAGCATAGGCAAAATTACTTAACTGTAAATTGGCATTGGCAAATTCAGCCCTCTGTAAATTTTGACCGGAAAAGTCTTTGCCTGTGAGTTGGGCGTGACTGTAGGATAAGGGAGGCGGATAGTCAGCTGCTTGGGCAGATAGAGGATGAACGAATAGAGTGATCGCGACTAGGAATGCTATCAGTTGCCGAAGAATCATTTTAAGTTGCCTGATTGACCTTAATTCTTGTCCCCTATTAAATCTGATTAGTGTTGAGTCGGTCAAATTCAGGAAGCGGGGGTAGCAAGCTTGCAAGACGTATGTAGTGGCGTAGCACACCTAATTAGAGGGATTAGCCCCAAACCCGGAAACTGTAGGGGAGCAAGCCCTGTGCGCCCAATTTAACCGTAATATCTATTCCCCAATTTTAGCTGTGCCATGCCAGTAGGAAAATAATCTCTCATTTATTTAATTAATGTAAATAGCTTATAAACCTTCTTTCTTAGGATAGATAACTTTCCATACGTTTGTTGATGATCTTAAAAGAATGTCTAGTAAATTCTGAGTGATTAATTATTAAATCATTAAATTTAGGAGGACATTACTAGGGGAATTTTAGCCTGGATTGTTTTAGGAATTATCGCTGGTGCGATCGCGAAGGCAATTTATCCAGGACACCAAGGCGGTGGTATCCTCGCTACCATAGTACTGGGAATCGTTGGGGCTTTAGTTGGAGGCTGGATTGGTAACTTACTCTTTGGAGTCGGTTTTACAGGCTTTACCTGGTGGGGTTTCCTAGTGGCAATTGTAGGCGCGATGGTCGTCTTGTTCATCTACGGTCTGGTTACGAAAAACGCTTAGTTGTCCCTTGATCGGATAAGCTGCTCCCCCGCTTAAAAGTTGGGGGATTTTACATTGTTTGTCCGACTCTTTTCTCAAAGAAAGGTTTTGTTCACTTCCAGAAGCCGCTTGCGTGTTTCCGTCTTATGTCGGTATAGTTGCTCACATAAGACCAGTGACCAATGACCAATGACCAAACTTCGAGCATTAATCTTTGACGTAGATGGGACATTAGCGAATACAGAACAAGACGGACACCGTGTAGCATTTAACCGCGCCTTTGCTGAAGCTGGATTTGATTGGGATTGGTCTGTTTCCCTCTATGGTGAATTACTAGCAGTTGCTGGCGGGAAAGAACGTATCCGCTTTTATTTAAACCAATACCGCCCTGATTTCCCACCTCCCGCCAATTTCGACGAGTTCATTGCGAATCTGCACCGGGCGAAAACTCACCATTATCAGCAACTTATCGCCACGGGGGCTATTCCCCTGCGTCCCGGTGTGCAACGATTGATTAAAGCGGCGCGATCGCAAGGAATTCGGCTAGCCATCGCCACCACTACCGCCCCTACTAATGTAACCACCCTTTTGCAGCATACCCTAGGGGAGGAGAGTCCGGCGTGGTTTAACCTGATCGCGGCGGGTGATATCGTCCCGGCGAAAAAACCCGCCCCAGATATTTACCACTATGTACTGCGGCAAATGGATTTGCTACCCCAAGATTGTTTAGCGATCGAAGACTCTGATCAGGGTTTAATTGCGGCGACGCAAGCGGGTATCACCACGATGATTACAGTCAACAACTATACAAAAGACCAAGATTTTGCCCAAGCGGTACTCGTGTTAAATCATCTCGGAGAACCTGATCAACCCTTTACCGTTCTCGCCGGAGATGCTGGAGATAGGCGATATGTTGATATAAAACTCCTGAACAATCTACATCACCGTTAGAGCGTCGGTTCAGTTACCACAGTTAGCGGTGAAAAGACTACAATTAATGGCGGCTCAAAAGTCACATCTCCTCTTCCCCAATCCCCAATCCTCAATCACCTAACTTTACAAATTTGAGTTCAAAACTCTATTAATATAGCAATTCAATTGCAGCCATGATATCATGTCCGTCTAGACAGTGATTCTTGACTTTTACCTTGCCACCTTACTCCTTACCTTCCGCCCTAGAGCATTCTGCCATCTGCCTTAAAGAGTACCAAAGTGTAAGTATTCAACCGAACCTGATAATGATCGGCTTGTCCCGGAGTGATGGGGTAGCGTTATGACCTATAGCCTTAGAATTGCGGATATTCCTGCTAGCGAACGTCCACGCGAACGATTAATGGCGATTGGTGCCAAAAATTTGGCGACTGCGGAACTGATTGCCATTTTGCTTGCCACAGGTCAGGGAAAAGGTAAGCTTTCAGCAGTAGGTTTAGGACAATATATTTTGCAGCAATTGAGTCAAGATGAGCGCGATCCCATGGCAGTATTGCGAGATATCTCAGCCCACGAGTTAATGCGTATCCATGGCGTCGGGCCCGCTAAAGCTGCCACCATTCTAGCCGCCATTGAACTGGGAAAACGAGCCTTTCAGTCTCGCCCGACAGAAGGCACAATAATTGACAGTCCCACAGCGGCGGCGGCGGCTTTGAGTCACGAGTTAATGTGGCAAACTCAGGAGCGTTTTGCCGTGTTACTGTTGGATGTGAAAAATCACTTATTGGGGATTAAACTCATCTCGATTGGTACAGCAACACAGACATTAGCCTGTCCCCGTGAAATTTTACAAGCCGTCTTGCGCCATGGAGCGACACGGTTTATTGTGGCGCACAATCACCCAACAGGTAGTGTTGAACCCTCTGAGCAAGACATTTTTCTGACCAAACAGCTTTTGCAGGGGGCGCAGCTAATCGATCTGCCTTTAGTTGATCACTTGATTTTGGGAGATGGCGATTATCGAAGTCTAAATATCACGACTTCATTATGGAAGGAATACCCCCAAGATATTTAACCTTTGAAAGTGTTTCCAGAGCATCTATCTACATTAGGCATTGCTGACTTAACCCAAATGGGATGAACCCCGAAACTATACTAATATTCCGCCTTGATTTGTGCTATTATTCCCAACTTCCAAGGGCAAAAATATCGTCATCACTTCTCCCGCTTGGGGTCGCTGACGCACAATTAATTTACCTCCTAATGCTTGGAACATGTGCTTGGTCACGTTCAGATTCAAACTTAAACTGCCTGTTTCTGGCTGAAACATTAGTAACTGACCAATTGATTTTAACGTCTGGCAGGTTGACTGTCCCAACGCATCAGCATTCCCCAAATTTTCTGGGTCAGGTTGAGACTGGAATTGCAATTTTAACTGGTCTCCGGCGGGTGTTACCTGCACCTGAATGTGACCACCTGCAGGTAAGGTGCGGGTAAAATTTTCCACTAAACCCGTCAATACTTGATCCAACATTGAGGGATTACTCACTACTGTGGGAAGATTTTGCGGCAATACGACATCTAAGCTAACATTACGCCTTTGTGCCTGCTTTTGCCAGTGGGGAATACTGTTCTGGAAAATTTGAGCCAAGGACATTGATGTGAGATTAACAGGGGCTTCTTTAACCGCTTTTGTTTCTAATTCAACGGCTTTAAAAATTAACTCCATCCGGTTAATCTGTTCTGTACATTCATGATCTATAATTTCCAGGCGCCGAATAACTTCTGGCGCTAAATCTCGACGTTTTAATAATAATTTTGTTAACGTGCGAATCGTCGTCAGCGGTGTGCGGACTTCATGGGTTAAAGCTTGCAGAAGTTCAATGTCTGGGGTGGCTTCGCGGAGCTGGGATACTCGATGATTGACACGGGTTTCTGATTTAGCTAAGGGTTGCCAATCCCGGTCTTCAATTGTCTCACTGTAAGAAGGGTCTTTAGATAATTGAGTGACTGAATTACTCGGAGTTACAGCTATGGTTTCATTCTTAATTTCCGGGGAAGATTCGGGCATATTTTGTAGCAAGTGGCGCCCAAATTCCATGACAATCTGATAATCCGGGAGCTGGGGGGCAAACTGCTTAACTAATGTATTTAAATAACTCAGTTGATGGGGATTGGCTAATAACAACCGAGGATAAAGAGACGCCCAAGCTTTTTGCACATCCTTTGGATCAAAGGAGAAGCGAAACCCAGGTACACCATTTTGGTCTTCTCCCGCCGCCATAACTAAACTAAAGCCACGGGTAAAGACCAAACAAAACTGCTCTTCGCTCAACGAATCAGCCGGAAACAACCGGAGTTGATATGTGGTATTAACCGTACCTTGAGTCCTTTCCGGTTGAGCTGGAGGCAATTGAAAGGGCATAAAACTCCAGGGGTTTAGGGTTTCAGTGGTAAACACCCCAGTTTGGAAATGGGAAAGGAGATCTGAGTGACTTAAAACGGGTGCAGGACCAGCTAAAACTAACCCGTTTAGGGAGGTTGAATTGTCGGCTTGATCCCGTTGGCAAAGGAGTTGTAAGAGTAACTGTTCCAGAGACGCGATCGCACTCTGCCATTCTCGTTGCGATCGCGTCTGTTGTCTCATTCGGCGACTGGTCTCACTGCGCTGTCCTTTATCCATGACAACCTTCGCCGGTTCAACCTGAGATTCGACCGGATTGTTGACTCCAGTCTGCGTATTCTGAGCTAAAACTTCACTGATGTTTGGTAACAACCACTTTTGCACCGCTATCTATCCCCATGAACAACCAGTTTTACTTGTCTATCTATGAGGATACTGGCACTCATCATCTCTCTGGGGTCGTAGAACCGAACCCATGAGTCGCAATTTCCGTGGATTGTCCTTTGTTATTCGTCATTCGTCCTTTGTTCAGGGCACAGACGATAGGAATCAGATGGAGTTATCAGGGTTGTGTAGGGGCGGGTTTTACTACTATCGTTTCTTGCCTTACCCAAATTTGATTAAACCCGCCTCGACTACCCCATCCTTCATAATTCATAATTTCTTCATAATTCAGACAATTCTTTCTTCCTACAGATGGACAAGTTGCTGATGTGGGTTATCTCGCACGATTGATGAATATCTGCAACAGAAATGTAGAAATAGGGGTATCAGGGTGAAAACCTATAGATAGATGGAGGCAGATACTATGACATTAGGTCAATATCAGCGAGGTGTGGGTGTCTTTCCCAGCCGACAAGCTGCTGAAAATGCTCTAGAACATCTGAGGGATGCTGATTTTCCCATGAACCAAGTATCCGTCATTGCCCGGAATGAGGAGCAAATTGCCGGAGTGGATGTGCAAGATGATACCGAAAATGAAGCGGGTGAAGGTGCTGCGGCTGGTGCGGTTGCGGGGGGAGTTACAGGAGGTATCGTAGGTTTAATTGGTACTTTAGGTGCGATCGCGCTTCCGGGAGTAGGACCCATTTTAGTCGGGGGTGCAGCGGCGTCGGTCATTGGAAATACACTTCTGGGTGGGGCTGTTGGTAGTGCTGCTGGAGGCTTATTTGGGGCGCTAATTGGATTGGAAGTTCCGGAAGCCGAAGCTAAACTTTATCAAGATCGCTTAGAAAAAGGACATTATTTAATCCTAGTTGATGGCACACCCGATCAGATCACCCGTGCGGCTTCTATCCTGAAACCTCGAGGAATTCAAGAGTGGAGAAGTTATGAGCGTCCGACGGTGAATACCCCACCTTCCACCTATACTCACCCAACGACTGCTGCTCAGGTTGGATATCCTACACCCCTAGGCGCCGCGTACACAGGACCCTTTGGCGAACCCTTGGGTGCAACGCCGACAGGTGTAACCCCGTCTCCCCCGTCAACAGCACCCGGAAAGCAAACTCAGCGAGCGATTGGCGTCTTTTCTTACGAGCAAAATTTAAAAAATGCTCTCAATGAGTTAAAATCGGCTGGATTTCAGATGAACCAGGTTTCGGTTATTGCCAAAGACGCCGAACATCCCGATCAGGTGGCTGGGGTGAGAGTAACTGATCCGTTGAGTCATGAAAAAGCTAGAGATGCAGCCACAGGGACTGTAGCTGGGGGTGTCTTGGGCGGATTGACTGGATTGCTGGTTGGGTTAGTCACCTTAGCGGTTCCTGGGGTTGGTCCGGTGGTATTTGTCGGAACCGAAGCCGCCGTGATCGCTTCTGCATTAGGCGGAGGTGCTATTGGTGCAGCAGCGGGTGGTTTGGTGGGTCTACTGGCTAACTTAGGCGTTCCCGAAGAGCAAGCCAAACGCTATAGCCATCGCCTCTCTCACGGGGATTATCTGGTTCTGGTTCATGGAACAGAGGAGCAAATCCAGCACGCCAAAACTATTTTGTGCGATCGGGGGATTGAGGAATGGGATATCTACAACAGTCCTAGCGCTCCCATGACCTATCCAGGTCGAGTTTTTCCATAGTTAACGAGTTTTTCCATAGTTAACAGGAAAGAAAAAATTAAGGATATGGAGACCCGCGTAGGCGGGTTTCGTTTGTGTAGCTGCGGTTTCCAACTGCCAAGCTAACCAAGAGTTAGCTCGTTTGACAGAAAACCCTATCACCCATAGGATTGATATTTCTAGTCAGCACTTAACGTGCATCCCTTCTGATCAGCCCAAGTTTGGCTATAGGCAGTTATGTCAAAACTTGGTGCTGGTTTAGCCTTAAAAAATATGTCATCCCTACAAAGACTGACTCCAAACAAAAGCAAACGTAAAGTCCATCGCGCCCTTTGGTTTGAACGAGTGATGGCGCTTTTGGCTTCGCTCAACTACCTCTTAGTCTTGTTTGACTTGACCTACCTGCCTCTACGAGATTTTTGGCTACATGGGAAAGTCCAGTTATTTAGTTTTGACATCGGTCCGGTTAGTTTGCCCGGTTTGTCCTTAGAGGTTCCCCTACCTCCGATTACACAGTGGTATGATCCGGTGAAGGGTATTCAACCTTACCGAGACACAGAGCAATATTTGGACAAGGTTAATGAATTAGAAGCGGAGATTGATGCAACCAACTTAAGCAGTAAGCTGAGAAGCTTACAATCTCCTGAAGTTGCCCAAATTCTGGAAGATCTACGCCAACGTAGCGTAGAAATGATTGAGACAAACCCCTTCCAACTTGCCGATAAAACGGGTGATCTAGAAAAAATCAAGAACAAGATGCGAGAGCATATTCGCACTGAAGAGGATTCAGCGAAAGAAGCATTTATACAGTTTTGGAGCATAGAAAACTTAGCCGCTAAAGATCCCGATGACGAACTCCAATTTTTTAATGATGAAATTAGTCCTCTTATAGAAGCGAATTATTACCGCCCTATTGGAGAAACCGGGGATTTTGTCGATTATTTTGGACTCCTTGACTTCCCGTTTTTTGCTCTATTTTTAACAGAATTTCTGGCACGTACCTGGTTGATCAGTCGCCGTCGCACCGGGGTTAGTTGGCTGGATGCCATGTTATGGCGTTGGTATGATATATTTCTGCTGATTCCCCTGTGGCGCTGGCTGCGGATCATCCCGGTGACGATTCGGCTGGATCAGGCAAAGTTAGTTGATTTGAGTGCGATTCAAAAACAAGTGCGTCAAGGATTTGTCGCTGAAATCGCTGGCGACATGACCCAAGTCGTGGTAATTCAGATTATTAACGAACTCCAATATTCCATTCGCCAAGGAGAGATCGCGAATTTGCTACAGCAACGGGAGGTTCGCCCCTACATCGATCTCAACGAAACCGACGAAGTGGCAGCACTGACCAAGATAATGGTACAGATGACTGTTGAGCAGGTTCTTCCCACCATCCGTCCCGATGTGGAAGCGTTGCTGCACCATAACTTGGATAAAATTATCAACCAGTCACAAGCGTATCAGGGACTAGAGCGAATACCGGGTGTAGAAACAATCCGCAATCAGCTCATCGAGCGACTGGTGCAACAAATTACCCAAGCGGTTTACAGTGGATTAGATGCCGCGATCGCAGATGATCCAGTTGGGGATCAAATTCTGCAACGATTGATTAGCCATATTGGCGAAGCTTATGGTTCCCAAATTCAGACCCAGAAAACTTTAGAGGAAATTCAATACTTGCTCAACGCCTTCTTAGAGGAAGTCAAAATCAATTACGTCAAGCGTTTGTCCCAAGAGGACTTAGAGGAAATTCTTGACCAAACCCGGGCAATTCGTCAAAAGTAACATCGGTAGTTTTTGAGCAAATGAGGGAGATGAGGGAGGTGAGAGAGATAGGGGGATTAACTCAACACTCAACAATCAAAACTCCACCGTCGTGACCCTTTGCCTGTGGTAAACCGATCCCACAACAGGCTAAGATTGCGCTAAACTCGAACATAGCAACGGAAGTCACTCTATCCTGATGTCGGAGTCTGGGGGCATGTAGCTGTAACCAAAAAGCTGGACACTTTTATCCATTGTTACCCAAAATTGGGTATATATTTGTTCTGATAGAATGGGTCAGCCAAGAGTATGTATACTTTATTGGTATACCTATCCAGCCAAAAACCACGGTTAGGTAAGTGAAAAAATAGCCGCCAGTTAGGTGGGGGAGAGCCTGTGGACTGGTTGAGTGCCGTCACCGCCAGGGTGAAGCAGGAAGTAAGCGTCAGGGATGTCCACTTGTGGGTAACTTTGGGTAAGTCTTATGTAACGGAGCTGTAAAACTTTTCCCAAGTACACAAGCAGGGTAGAGATTGTGTCAATCGTCGCTAGGCTTCTTGGAAGAAATTTTACCTGGAGGTGGGTTGAACCCACTTTTTTTGTTGAAGTTTTTCTATGACTTATCCCCTGATTCCACAACTAATCGATTTGGCCACCCCAGTAGCCGAAAAATTGGGATTGGAGTTCGTTGGGGCGGTTTTTCACACGAATAGACGCCCACCTGTACTTCGGATAGATATCCGCCGCCGCGACGGCGACACGGGCGTAGATGACTGCGAACGCATGAGTCGGGCTTTAGAAGCAGAACTAGATGCCGTGAATCTTATTCCAGATGCCTATGTTTTGGAAATTTCTAGTCCTGGGATCTCGCAAGAGCTAACGACAGACCGAGATTTCATCGCCTTTAAAGGATTTTCCGTAGTGGTCAACACCGCTGAACCTTATCAAGGACATAAAGAATGGCGAGGGCAATTAATTCGCCGGGATGATACCAGCGTATATCTCAACCGAAAAGGACGGGCGATCGCCATTCCTCGCGATCAAGTGACTAAAGTGCAGTTCGATGAGCAGGGTTAAACCCCTTTAGACCATTAGGAATTACTCATTGAGCATTGGTCATGGGTTATTAACGACCCAAAACAAACAGTTTATGGAGATTTGCCTATGTCTATCGTTAATCTGCCTGGATTAAAAAAGATGATCGAAGAGATCTCTCAAAGCCATAATTTACCCAAATCGGCAGTCCAACAGGCACTGAGAGAAGCACTGATCAAAGGCTACGAGCGCTATCGTCGAGCGCAACGCATGGAGCGACCTCATTTTGATGATGAATACTTTAACAACTTTGAAGTCGATTTAGATATTGAAGAAGAAGGATTCCGCATTCTTTGTACCAAAACCATTGTTGAGGAAGTTGGCAACACCGATCATCATATTTCCCTAAAAGAAGTTCAAGAAGTGGCATCAGAGGCACAATTAGGTGACTCGGTAGTCCTGGATGTTACGCCAGATCAACGTGATTTTGGTCGAATGGCAGCGATTCAAACCAAGCAGGTACTCTCCCAAAAACTACGAGATCAACAGCGCAAGTTGATCCAAGAAGAGTTTGAAGAGTTAGAAGGAACGGTTCTCCAAGCCAGAGTGCTACGATTTGAGCGGCAATCGGTGATCATGGCGATTAGCAGCGGCTTTGGTCAGCCGGAAGTAGAAGCCGAACTGCCCAAGCGCGAACAATTACCCAACGATACCTATCGCATTGGCAGTACCTTTAAGGTTTTTCTCAAAAAAGTGCGTGAAGGTCCTCACCGTGGACCTCAGCTTGTGGTTTCTCGAGCTTCGGCTGGTTTAGTTGTCTATCTATTTGCCAATGAAGTCCCAGAAATCGAAGATGAAGTTGTGCGGATTGTGGCGGTGGCACGAGAAGCCAATCCGCCCTCACGTCATGTCGGACCTAGGACTAAAATTGCTGTGGACACCCTAGAGCGGGATGTTGATCCCGTGGGAGCTTGTATCGGTGCTAGGGGATCGCGCATTCAAGTGGTCGTCAATGAATTGCGCGGCGAAAAAATAGATGTCATTCGCTGGTCGCCTGATCCCGCTACCTATATTGCTAATGCTCTGAGTCCAGCGAGAGTGGAGGAAGTATTATTGGTGCATCCAGAAGGGCGTCAAGCTCACATTTTGGTCACTGAAGACCAGCTCAGTTTAGCCATTGGCAAAGAAGGGCAGAATGTTCGCTTAGCTGCTCGTCTCACCGGTTGGAAGATTGATATTAAAGATATTGCTAAGTACGACCACGAAGCCGAACACCTGAAAATGCAGGAGTTACAAGCCATGGTAGCTGAGACGGAAGCGGAACTAGCCGATGAAGAGGAGGAGGAGGAGCAACTAGAGGAACAGACTCTCTCACCAGCCGATTTAAAGTCAAAGGTGACAAATCCTCAACCCCTAGCTGAGGAAGAATTTGCTAAAGGAGAAGAGGAAGATATTTTGTCCTAATCTTAGGGGGATCAACCCAAGGCAGTAGACTGTTTAAGGGAGTTGAATCTTTGCACCTGACTTGATCAATAGGGAACGGGGAGAGATTGTCATGGAAGCTGGTATATACCGTCGCTCAAGACACCCTCCTCACCGCCCTAGTTCACCGCAATAGGCTCTGCCGTGAAGATCAAGCTCTTTGAGCCTACAGGAAAATCGTTGTCCGCATCCTATGGAACCCAATTACCGACGTTGTCTGAGTTGTCGCTGCGTGGCTCCAAAACAAGAATTTTGGAGGGTTGTGCGAATCCATCCATCGCGACAGATAAAATTAGATCAGGGAATGGGACGTTCGGCTTACATCTGTCCTCAATCGAGTTGCCTGTCAGCCGCTCAGAAGAAAAATCGATTGGGGCGATCGCTGAGGACCTCGGTTCCCGATGAAATTTATCAAAGACTATGGCAACGTTTGGAACCTAGTCCCTGGAGCATCCAACGCAGCAACGATTGATCCAATCCATTCAAAAAACCCCAGCGATGCTCTCAATGAACCTAAGCAATCGCTAGGATAGTAGAGGAGTACCATTACCAATGGTGTTCGGAGGTGAGTCTGACCCTGATCAAGCTAGCAACTCCTACCTGAGGACAACACTCAGGGTCGAGAAAATGAATCTAGTTTTGTTAAGATTTTTGTAAGTTAACCATCCAGGATCTGATAAGAGTGTAGAGATATCCAATTGGCTCACACTCAATGAGCGCCTGTGTAACATGAGTTATTGGTGAGTTATCGAGTAGACTCTTAAACGACACCTTATTGATTTAAGCCAATCCGGCAGGAAAACCAATGACCACGCACGCTTTCAATCATTTAGTTATGGTGTAACAATATGTACGACGGGGGAATAGTGGATGAACAACGGCAAAGTCAGAATTTACGAATTATCACGGGAATTGAATTTGGACAACAAGGACATTTTGAATATTTGCGAAGGACTTCATATTGCAGTCAAGAGTCACAGTAGCACGATTACAGAATCTGAAGCTGAGCGAATCAAAGCGGCGGCGGAAAAATATGCCGAGGGGATCACCAGCCTCAAAGGTCGTGACCAAACAACCTCAGCATCTGCTAACCATACAGATGGGCATTCTAACAATCAGCGCAAACAGCAAATTCTGAGTGTTAAGCCTAAGCCTCGTTCCAGTTTTAGCTCTTCCCAGGGCTCCGCACCTGGGTCAAAGTCTGCTCAACCCCCCGTTAAGCCAACTGTGAATCCACCACGTCCACCCGCCCCGCTCAATCGACCGACACCAGTGAATTTGCACGAGGACAATCCTGAGTCAGAAACACCAACTCCATCTCAAGGGTCACAGGAGAACGTTACCGTAGCTGAAGTGGAAGCTAAACCCCAACTTATCCAACCCCCCGTTCGACCAGCGTCACCGAAACAAAATCAGCCCACCCAGGTCGAACGACCGAAATTGAAGCGCGATCGATCAGATGAGACTCCATCAGAGTCGGCTAAGGAGCCTCAGCCGACTGAATTGGCGAGTTCTCCTGAAGCGCCAACTCCTCCTCAAGCTCCCGCCCCAGCGCGTCCTCAAGCTCCAGCTCAGCCCGTTCCTAAACTACAAGCCCCCCCCAGACGCTCCCGACCGACTCGTCAGGATGACAGCATTGAAGTGGCGGCTATCGATTCGGGTTCGCGGGAACAGAAGCCAGGGGCGGTCGATGAGGAGACAGAAACCCTTCTGGAAGCCCCAGAACTCAACGCTTCCAAAGTCAAGCGACCCACGCCGCCACGTCAGTCGAAAAAACGTGAATGGATTGATGAAGAAGAAGAGCGGGAAGGAGCTAAACCCGCAAAAGCGGCTAAGCTCAAGCGGCGACCTCAACTGATCGAAGAGGATGAGGAAGAGTTCGATGGTGACGACCAAGAAACTGACACCCCTGCAGCTATCAGTATGTCGGTGGCTCGTCCTCCTAAACCTAAATCTCAAACGGGACAGACTCCGCCACCAACGGCAGCCAGTCAGGTTAGGAAAAAGCCAGAAGTTAAAACCAGTAAACCAGAGAGTCGCGATCGCAGGCGTGAAAAGCAAGAAGTCTCTGAACGCCCTGAGCAAATTGTGTTAAACGATTCGCTAACCGTTCGAGAACTGGCGACTAAGCTGGAGATTGCCGAAACTGAAATTATTAAACAGCTATTCTTCAAGGGATTGGCGGTGAATATCACCCAAACTCTGGATCTGCACACTGCTCAAATGGTCGCCGAAGAACTGGGCGTTAATGTTCAGACAGAAGAAGCAGAATCAGAAGCCGCTAAAACCGAAATGCTGGATGCGGCTGACTTGGAATACCTGGTGCGGCGTCCACCGGTGGTCACAATCATGGGTCACGTCGATCACGGGAAAACCACGCTGCTCGATGCCATTCGTGAAACCAAAGTGGCACAAGGCGAAGCGGGTGGAATTACCCAGCATATTGGTGCTTACCATGTCGATGTGGAGCATGAAGGTCAAGTCCAACAGGTGGTCTTCCTCGATACTCCAGGTCACGAAGCCTTTACGGCGATGCGGGCACGGGGAGCGCGAGTGACCGATATTGCCATTTTGGTCGTCGCCGCCGATGATGGGGTGCAACCGCAAACCAGAGAAGCAATCAGCCATGCCAAAGCTGCTGAGGTGCCGATTGTGGTTGCTGTTAACAAAATTGACAAGGAAGGGGCACAACCTGACCGGGTGAAGCAGGAGTTAATGGAACATGGATTAGTGCCAGAAGAATGGGGCGGTGAAACGATCATGGTGCCCGTAAGTGCTATCCAAAAAGAAAACTTGGATACGCTCCTGGAAATGATTCTGCTCGTTTCTGACATTGAAGAACTCTCCGCTAACCCCGCCCGATTAGCCAAAGGTACGGTCATTGAAGCCAACCTGGATAAATCCAGAGGTCCAGTTGCCACCTTGTTAGTGCAAAATGGCACGCTGCGGGTGGGTGATACCTTGGTTGCGGGATCGGTCTTCGGTAAAGTACGAGCCATGACCGATGACCGAGGTAAACGGGTAGACGAGGCGGCTCCCTCCTTTGCCGTAGAGGTATTGGGTTTAAGTGATGTCCCGGCGGCAGGTGATGAGTTTGAGGTCTTTGCACAAGAAAAAGAAGCTCGCGCCATTGCGGACACCAGAAGCCAAGAACAACGCGAGTCTCGCCTGCAACAGGTGATGTCCTCCCGTCGAGTCAGCCTGAATAGCCTTTCTGCCAAAGCTCAAGAAGGAGAACTCAAAGAACTCAACTTGATTCTGAAGGCAGATGTGCAAGGCTCCGTCGAAGCCATTCTGGGTTCACTAAAACAGTTACCCCAAAATGAAGTTCAAATCCGAGTGCTACTAGCGACGGCTGGAGAAGTCACCGAAACTGATGTTGACTTAGCGGCGGCTAGTGGTGCGGTAATCATTGGCTTTAATACCACTTTGGCTCACGGCGCTCGATCCGCTGCGGAAAGAGAGAGTGTTGATGTGCGCGAATACAACATTATCTATAACCTCTTGGATGACATTCAAGCAGCCATGGAAGGGTTACTGGAGCCAGAATTGGTAGAAGAACCCTTGGGTCAAGTGGAGGTCCGGGCTGTTTTCCCTGTCGGTCGCGGTGCGGTGGCAGGTTGCTACGTACAGTCGGGCAAAGCGGTTCGCAACTGCAATATGCGAGTGCAACGCCGGGGTCAAATGATCTACGAAGGGGTGCTTGATTCGCTGAAGCGGATGAAGGATGATGTCAAAGAGGTCAATGCCGGATTTGAATGCGGTATTCGTGTCGATAGATTCAATGATTGGACTGAAGGTGACATCATCGAAACCTACAAAATGGTGAGCAAGCGCCGAACTCTATCAGCGACCTAGGTCACAGGTGATTAGTCCTTGGTTAATGACGAAGGACTAATGACAAAAGATAAAGGAAATCAGATGCGCTCTTTTTGGTCTGAACCGTTCTTGTGGATACATTTGGCGGGTTTAGCGGCACTGCCCCTAACCTTAGAGATAGTCGCCTTAGGACTGGCAACGGGTGAACTCCTGTTGCCAGTCTGGCTAGAACTCCTAGTTGTGGCAGTTATCGGTATCGCACCAGTTTTGTGGATGCAATTGACCCGCCCCTTTGATATTTTTAGTCTGCTCATCGTTGCTCTCAAACCCGATCGCCTAACGGAATCGCAGCGACGACTGCTGAGCTTATTTGACCGGAAAACCAACCCGCTGCTGACGATTGTGGCAGCAGGTTTTATGGTATGGGTACTGTGGCAAATTTATAGCATCGCTCCTCTAGCCGCAGGTGTCGTTCCCTGGACAGTTCAATGGCGCATCGCTGGATTGGTTTTGGCAGGAATAGGGTTTCTGGCAAGTCACTTATTTTTGCAAGTGCCTCTTTCTGTGGTGCAAGTTCTGCTCACGAGTGAGGCAGAGTGGGCAGCGACTCAACCTTATCCCGTGGAAAAAATACCAGAAAAGTTTACCGTACCAGGGTTTCGGGTCAAACAAATTTTACCTGCGATCGCAACAGAGTCATCCTCGGCTGAATCATCCCCTGAACAGATGGATTGAACCAAGTACCCTTATGGGGATCTTAAGAACGCTAAAAAGAATAGTGAAACCCGCCCCTACAGACACTTCTGGCATCACGTATGGAACACTCAAAACTTATGACTCGCCTAAAAATCTGGGCATGTTGGCAATCAGTTGTTGCAAATGTAACAATTTAAACAACGCAGCTCAGTTATTCTGAAATTAAGGTTAAAAAATACAAACAACATTTAAGAATTGCTACTGACTCATTCTGTTTAGATCACAACAAGGATTTATGAAAAGCACAGCTATGTCCGAATCCAACAACTTTTCCCCAGACAGTCCAGTTTGGGACAATCTCAAAGAAGCGATCGCAGCCAGTTCGGGATTTAAACGCTGGCAGATGGAGCATCCTGCCGCACACCATCTTCAGGATCGAAGCTTGGAGCATCGGGTGCGTCGATATTTGCGGGATACCTTAGAAACTCTGGCTTATTAAAAATCCGAGAAAGCATAGTCGGATTGAGTGACGTACTCCTACCGTCAATCAAAGATTAGACTTTCGGCTTCTCCTCTCCAAAAGGAGATTCGCGTTTTATAGTGAGGCGACGCCCAACCCCACTTTAAGCAATACATAGCAGGTACTTTGTACGGCTATAATTTTACCTACCTCGACTTATGACTTATTCAGCAAGCTCTAGTTAGACAGTTGAATTATGAATAGGCAACAGGGAATAGAGAAAAATCAATAAATTAAGGTAATAAAGTGCCATCAGGCATAATGGCGTAGCTAAGTTTAGCGTTATTCAGAATAGTATTATCCAAGTCAGCCCCTCTCAAGTCAGCCCCCCTCAAATCAGCAGCCGTCAAATTCGCATTACTTAAATCCGCCGCCCTTAGTTTAGCAAGACTTAAGTTTGCACCAACTAGGCTAGTACTCGCTAATTTAGCCAAATTTAATCCAGCGCCAGCCAAATTAGCACGAGTTAGATTTGCACCGATTAATGCTGCCACAATCAGATTAGCTCCGGTTAACGTCGCATCCGTAAGATTCGCAGAAATCAGACTCGCACCACTCAGGTTGGCATACTCCAGATTGGCACGTCTTAAATCGGCACGGATAAGATTAGCACCAGCCAGATTAGCCCCCCTCAAATTAGTATTGCTTAACAGAGCATCCGGCAACTGTACCCCACTCAAATCACACTCGACACAGCTACCTGTTTGTCGCAATTGTTCTAGGTGTGCTGGATTGAACCCTTGCGCTGAGGGGTTTAGCCAGAGAGAGGTAAACAGGATGAGAGGGGGAAAGACTTTAAATGTCATGGCATGACGTTTGACTTCTTGGTGAGTGCTAGGGGAGATTACTAAACCCAACGCTCTAGAATCGATGACTCCTATCACCTAAAGCTTAGACTATCATCACAAAAAATTAACGGTTTGCATCACCAGCCCCTTAATTGAAATCACAGATAGTGAGAAGATACTGGCAGTTGACAGCTCACAAGAGCAACAATGAGAGGAGTGGGTTATGCTGGAAAGACTACTGCTAGCGATCGCGGTTACATTCTGTGTGTATCTATCGGTAGACGGTGGATTTGACAAAACACCGATCCCTTCAGTCTTACAACTGCCAACCCTTCCCGAACAACATCTGGGTCCATGGCAATAAATAAGGGTTATGACACTTAGCAGCGATTTATGGCAATCCAATCAAGACTTGGCAAAGGAGTGTCTAACACACCCATTTGTCCAAGGTATCGCTACAGGGACACTTGAGCGTCGGAAATTTGCTTACTATGTGGGTCAAGATGCTTTTTTCTTAGAAGCGTTTGCTCGCGCTTATAGTGTAGCCGCCGCTAAATGTTCCGACTGGGATGAATTTAACACGTTCCATAATCTCGCTGGTGGCGTTCTCGAAGAACTACGCCTGCATCAGAATTATGCCACAGCCTGGGGAGTTAACTTACACCAGATTGAACCCGCCGTAGCCACACGCCGCTATACTGACTTCTTGTTGGCAACGGCTTGGGGACGTGAGATTGGTTTAATTACAGTAGCGATGACACCCTGCATGCGCCTGTATGCGTTTTTGGGTCAACAACTGGCAAAGGATGGTATTCCCGGACACACCTATACAAATTGGATTCGCATGTATAGTAATCCAGAGTTTGAGCAGTTAGCGCAGCAACTAGAGAGGTTGACGGATCAATACGCCTCACTCTCAGCCTCTGTGAAATCCAGCTATCGTTATGCTATGCTATGTGAACGAGACTTTTTTCAGGCAGCGTGGCAGATTAAAACCTGACTAGGGCTAAGTGCTAATCACTAGCTTAATGGTTATATAGATTAATGCAATTCAACCAATAGGCTCTAGAATAAACTATAATAAATAGTTTGTGATGAAAAAATTTTGTATTTTGGAGCAAGGTGGTTTGTGTAACGAACAAATCACTATCGAAAAGAAAAATTTATTTACAACTCAATTTAGTGATTTTTATAGATTAAATTGGAGAACCGAAAATGACCCTTATGCTTTTATCACCCGAAAGAATATAACATGGAGTGAAGGGCGAAGCTTCCTATACGAAAGTGTTCCCAAGAATTATGATTATTACATATTTATAGATGACGATATTGTTTTTAATTCTGATGGTGAAGATATCGCGTCAACAATACAAGAATTACTGATTGAATATAAACCGCTTACCGGTACTTTCTTCAATTGGGAAAGCTGGGGCTTTAAAGGACACTTGAACAGAGAAGTAACTCTGGCTAAGAAGGCTTTTCCCATTTCCGGTTATGATCAGCAAGTTCAGATTTTTTCAAAAAGCTTTGCTGATGTGATGTTTCCAGTGCCTTATCATGGGGCAAGGAGATCAATGTGGTATTCCCAATGGGCTTGTCACAAGCTTTTCCCTTTTAAACAACTATGTCTTACAAAAATTCAAGTCAAGGGAATTCGTAGTAGTAAACAAGCTAGCACTCAAAATTTTTTAAATTACATGACCTTTTCTCCCTATGACGAAATAACACTATTATTTAATCATGATGTATTCGATAAATCTTTTAATTTTCCGAAAAGTCAGGTTATTGCAAATAACTTAGCGATTTTCGATAGTCAGCCCGATAAAACTGAAGTTCAAATTTATTTGAGTGATTTAGCGAAACTTTATGATATCAATAATTTAAACTTTAAACACCGGACTTCATTGGCAAATAATAGTTACAAACGAAGGCTTTTATTCAAGCGATTACGCTATCCAAGATATTTAATAAGAAAACTATATTCATCAGTTAAAAATAATATTGTGAATTAACAACTAATCAAAGATAAAGTTGCGAAATATCAGCAAATTAACCCGATCTTAATAGTCTAACATCTTGTTAAAATTATGATAAAACCTCCCACAAAACATCCAACATTTATAGTCATAGGAGCTCATAAAGCTGCCACAACATCTCTCCATTACTACCTGCAACGGCATCCAGAGGTATATTTAATTCCAAACAAGGGTACGGATATTTTAGCCAAACGCCATATCAGTTCCCTTGATGATGCAGGTGAATATCTCGCTCAATACGAAGATGCCCGCAGCGAAATTGCGTTAGGCGAAGTTTCTAGCGTATATCTTCATGGAGAAGGAATTCCGGCAAGAATTAAGCGCTTATTCCCCAACGTTAAGCTTATTGCGATACTTCGTAATCCTGTTGAAAGGGCTTACTCCCACGCTCTTTTCAATGAGAAAATGGTAACAAAAGACAATATAGAAAGCATTCAGTTAAGTATTTTAGAATCGAAAGAGTTGTTGAAACCCGGGTACTACTATAAATATCTTAAAACCTATTTTGAATTGTTTGATAGAGGGCAAATTAAATTAATGCTTTATGATGATTTGGCAACTAAAAAAAATGATTTTTTTAAAGAGATTTTAAGCTTTATTGGTGTAAATCCCAATTTTGAGCTGAGTGCCAATCGTCGTTATCACAAAAGTAAACTTAGTCGTCAAGGAATCATCTTGAATGTTGTGGAAGTTATTCGTGCGAACAGTAACATTAAACCTTATTTGAAGTTTTTTCTTACGCCAATATTCCCACAGATCAAACGCTTCGTTGCTCAAAAGACTGAAATGCCCGTGCCACCATTATCAGAGGAAGTGAGACGGAAACTGATTGAGATTTATCGGCATGACATTGTTCAACTACAGGAACTTACTGGATTAAACTGCTCCCATTGGCTGGTATAAATAGGGTCTGCTGTATGAGTGTGGAAAGCATACAAAATAAGAGTTTCAAGCCATTTTGCCACCTAACAAGTGCAAAGTTTTGATACCTAGGACACTCAAAATCTTAGGATTTTCGCCGACCTAAGCGCCAAATTTTACCTCAACAGAGGCTTGAAACCATTACCCATTGCCTATTCCCTATTCCCGGTTTCCACCACAAGACTTATTCAGCAGCCCCTAAATATGTTACACTGCAATTAGCTTTAAACGCTAATTACTCTATTATTTCAGTGAAATACCCTTAAGAAAAACCCCTAAAACCTTGTTTTGGCAACATGGCGATAATTATGGGTAATCGTCAGGACATGATATTACGGCTAATTTTCTTTTGAATCCGTTGCCACAGATTTGGCTGTTTCTGGATCTGTAAAAATTCATCATCGGGTATGGATTCACCAAGATAACGATAATATTTCCAGATATCCCAATAAGGACAACCGGGTTGGATACGAATTCCTGCCCAGTGTAAATAGTCTAGCGGTTGATTCACATTCGGATCAATCAGGTGATGATCTTGAACCTGAAAATGTTGACTACCCGCCCAACTTCCTGGCGCACCACCAGGGCGGCGCACAATATTAAATCGTTGGGGAACATGCTTTAATATCATATAGTTGATGATGGGTTGATCTGAGGTTTTTTGGGAAAAGTCAAAGTATTCCGGATGAGAGGCACATTCCGTGAATGTTTGATATAGCGTTTCCTCAGATATCGTATTTTTCTTGGCTCCCCAAAACCCGCCATTAAACATATCCTGAATATCATTTTCGCTAAATACACCGTCTTCTAAGACTTTTGGCGTAAATACATTTTTGATTCCACCGCTATGTTGATAGTCATAGCAAATAAAATCATACTTATCTAAGTAGTCGGTTGTCTCTATGATTTTATCAAAGACAACAATATCCGTATCGATATAAATAAATTTCTCAAAAGCACCAAACCAACAAGCTTGTTTGCGGAATTGATTGGGGCGAGCAAAAAATCCTTTGCCAAATATTTCGTATAACTGATTAGAAAGACGTTCGATAAAGTCTAAATCTTGATATAATTCTACCTGATAGGAGTCTTTTAAAATTTTAGCAATGGTTTGATGTTTATCATCATAAGGAATTAAGCAAATCGGCGTATCAGGATCATGGAAGCGGATACTTTTGAGCAGCGCGATCGCCTGTTCGATTACTTTGTCATTGGCTGTAATATAAATGCCGCGATTTTTGGTCATTTTCTTTAGTTATATTAATTTTGGAGTTTAGTTAAGATAATTTCAACTTCTTCAAGATTCGCTGAGATAAACTAGAGGGTTGATTATAAGGTTTGGGTTGAGTCGTAAATTGCGGCTTTTTCTCTGGTTCATGAAGATAGCGATAATGTAAAAACAAATCTCGATAAGGAAAATCAATGTTTTCCCCAGCACAAACTTTAGCGATTAATTGGGAAGAAACCCCAATGTAGTGCATGTAGGTGAGTCGATTGCCTTTGTCATAAAGAATATGTTCATTTTCTTGAAAGTGGGCTGATGTTACACAGCATCCCGTTTTTTTCTCCTTGGGTAACTCTAAAGCCAAGTTATAGAGCGATAAATTCGGTCTCATCATCATGTAGTTGAGGAGCGTTTGATCCGGTGCCATGGGGTAAAGAACTTCAGCATCTCCGGCTTCGAGTTGCTCAATAATCCAGTTTCGTCGTTCTTGATCAAATAGATTTTGTTTCGACGCATAAAAACCAGAACAAAAGATTTCTGTTTTTAGTCTTTCGGGGGGGAATACTTGCGTTAGCTTGGGCGAATCAATGTTATATACATGAGTTAAATCTTTGTGCTGAAAATCATAAACCACACAGTCATTGTCCTGAAGTTTAGCAAAGATAAACTCGACAGGCGACATCAGCAATGTATCCGCATCCATGTAGAGGAAGCGATCAAAAGGTCTATCAAAGGCACAGTAACGCCGATGGGTGCCAAATCGATGATAACCGCTACTGCCAATTTGACGCCAACGTTGGTGGGCTGTGGGATGACTATCCCAAGCCTTTTGAGCAAACTGATCCCAGCGCTGTATGGACTCAACATTATCATAGAGTTGGACGTTGGGACGACGGGCAATTTCAGCCGCAATTTTTGTTGTGTTGTCGTTGTAGGGATAGACACAGACAGGCATTTGTGACCCGACAATTGCCTCAATACTGTTGAGTAAGGCAACCAGTTGGTCGTAAACTGGGTCACTGGCTAGGGTACAAATTCCGTCCATGGTGTTTAATCAAATTTAGCGACAAAATCAGATAACCAGTTCAGGAGGTTGAGTTTATGTAGGATGATTTGTCTAGCTTGTGCGATCGCGTCCTTGGCTTCATACCAAGCATCTGGGGTTGAGGTTACTTCTTTAATATAAGCGATGCCCTGCTCATCTAAGCTAGGGAGCCGCAAAAAGCTTCCGGGTGGCAGTAATTTATCCGCCGCCGAACCCCCATAGTAGATGGGTAAACACCAGGCGAGTAGAGCATCCCAGAGTTTTTCGCTGACATACCAATCATTCCCAGCATAGTTTTCGATCGCGAGATTATAGTAGTAAGATGCCATGCCATGCCATTTGTTTTTCAGGCTACCCTTTCCCTGCGCCCAGTCGGGTAATCCGCGCCCATAGAGGTCAAACTCAAATCCACTCTCCCGTAATGATTGTAAGAACGCTAAACGTCTACGATGTTCAGCGGTGCGATCGATTCCGGAGGTGATCCAACTACAAGTATGTATTTTTTCCGGTGGTATCATTTCATTTAATTCTCGGAAGGAATTAGCGTGATACCAAATAGCGGGCATATAATCAGGCGTTGGGGCAAAATCATCCGGACCTGAAATGTAACCGCAATAATTTTTCGCGGCTTCGTAATTTGCCCGATTAGTTTGAACAACTTTTTCCAGGGGTGGTTCTCGTAATAAATAGATTATCCGCTCTTTGGGAACGTTGCGTAACTGGGAGGTTACATCAGGTTTTGATATCTTTTTTTTGCGTAAACCTTTCCACCAGGGGAGTTTCGGGCGAGGTTGGGGAAACGAATATTGGTACATCAGCAGAAAATCAGGCTCAGAGGCTTGGGAGAGCATTTGAATTTTATCCCAGACTCCACAATGGTTTGGCGTTTGTTGCCATAGCCAGTCCGCTTGATTAAGTCCATGATAACTACTAATCATTCCGACAATTTTTCTGCCCATATTTTTTTGTCAGTCTACTGTATCAGTCTTAGCATTTATCCGGTTAGTCAGCCAACTGTAAAAATTGGGGAATAGATTTTATGGTTAAATCGGGCGCACATCTGTGCGCCCCTACGGTTTCCGGGCTAATGGTTAATTCATCTTGCTTAGGTGTGCCACACTACTACTACCAAGGGCTACCCACAAGGGTTAAAGCACTCCAGTAGTAGGGATGGGTAAAGTCTTGATCTCCTAATTTGGCGAGTTTTGGGTTTAATGGAATCCGCAAATCCCCAGCAATTAGCTGTTTTTCCTCTAACCGTATTTCACCTTTAAGCATAGCAAGTTGAGTTTGCCGCAGGGCTTCGGCTTTAATCGGGGCTTGTTGCAAATGCTCATAAAAGCTGGTCATGAATCCCAGAGTTCCTGCATCACTAACATACCAGAGACTCCCTAAGGCGGACTTGACTCCGGCTTGTATGGCTAATCCAGCAAACCCTAATTCGGCTTCTCTATCTCCCAAGGCGGTGCGACAAGCGCTGAGTACCAACAGTTCTGTGGGGGGATTGTTTAATCCCAGTTTCCCTAATTGATCTAATCTGAGTTTTTGGTTCCATAACTGGATATAGGAGTTAGAGGGTTGACCCGATTGAAATTCGCCGTGAGTGGCTAGGTGGACAATTCCAAAGGGTTGGGATGAGCGGATTTGCTGGAGATTTTCTAAAGTAAAGGCTTCGTTGAGAAATGCTTTACCTTGCCACAAAGAACCTGCGATCGCGGCTAATTCTAAGGGTACAGCAGGTAAGGGGTTCAGATCCTGGAATGTATCAGCACCCATGGCGAGGACACTAACATTGCGGATATCCACATAACGAGTATCAGTGAGCGATAGACTGGGCATTAAGCCAACGCTGTAGCGTTCCACGAGAAATCCTTCACCATCATGTAGCGCCGCGACAGGTAAAGAGCGTAATCCCCCATCCATGACAAAGGCGAGGTTATCAATGTCTTGCGCTTGTAAATTTTCTTCTAGGGGAGCAACGAGCCATTGATAAAGCTGTTTAGAGGGGGTGAGATAGTCACGGGGAATGGTTACGCTAGTCACGTTGCGGCGAAATTCTTGAGCGACTTCTAGGACTTTCCCACGGGTTACTCCGGCTATGCGTCGCCGAATTGGGGGTTCCTTGGCGGAGATGATCAGCAGTTCTAATTGATCACTATCTTGAGGGGCAATTGTAACATGAGGTCCAGAGCGATTGAAGTAGGTATCATATTCCTCGGTATTATTCGTTTCTAATCCTGTATAGTTTGTGTTTTGCGAAATTTCCGTGGGAGCAAAGCTGACATAAATGAGTGCGGGTTTTGCCCCAGTTGCTTGTTCAATTTCACTCAAAATTTGACGCGCTTCTGTCTCGCTTTTGATCGGGGTACTTAAGCGATTGGATGCGATGGTTTGGACAACCGAGAACGATTCGATTTCCTCTTCTACTTCATTTTGTATTAGGGCAGTCGGTGAAATTTCGATGACCTCCTCTGGCGGTGGTGGCGGTGGTGGCGGTGGTGGCGGTGGTGGCTCAACAACGTTAATACTAACCTGTTGCGGTTCAGAGAAGGAGACGCGATCGCTCCCTACAATGGTAAACGCTGTAATGTCGCCAGTGTCGTCAGTTGGCGGGGTGTATACCAGAGTATCTCCTTCCTCAATTGTGTCTCCAGGTTCTAGGACGATACCATTTTTCGTCAAGGTTCCCGCATTAATTTGATCAATTACAATTGACAAACTCGTATCACCATTTTCATCCTCTAGAGTTGCCTGTAAATCTTCAAAGGTAAAAGTAATCGGCTGATTTTTTTCTGTGTCGGGTAGGGTGGGATTTAGCGTTAAATCGGGTGGGCTATTAACGGACGTGATAGTAATACCGTTGGGAGTATCATCTGCGTCACCGCCTTCTGGCAGAACTGGAAATGAGCCTGAAGGCAAAGAAGTTTCGCCCGTATCGATACTTCCGGCTAAACCGTTAGTCGTTAAACTGCCAACAACAAAGGGTACATTCTCTGATCCGCCATCATGCTGGATTTCAACCGAACCATTTTGAATTGTCCCACCCAATGGACTACTTGCCCGAGTCACGATAGTTGTACTTGTCTCATCCAGTAATCCTGTTCCTTGCACAACTCCATTGGCGATGATGCGTACATTTCCAGCCGTTGCATCTCCACCATCTTGACCGATCGCAGAAGTATCTATAGTGGTAAACTCAATAGTTTCACCAGCCTCTAAGATGACAGAACCTGAAGTATCATCAAACCCCTCTGTTGAGGAATTAATTGCACCTGTTTTTATCGTACCATCAGCTCGCAAATCTACGTTACCACCATTACTAAAAAAACCAGAGGAATTAATAGTTTCAGTTTCGATATTTCCTCCAGCATCTAAAGTGACACTTCCCGCGTCTAACCCACCAGAGCCATCATTAAAGGAATCAATCGCACCTGTGGTAATATTTCCACTCGCTGCAATGATAACGGGACCACCATAATGGTCAACTCCTTCACCAAAATCAAATATACCAACTGCAATATCACCAACCGTTACATTGCCAGGGGATGAGGGTTCTCCTGATGAATCGAAAGAAGTTTCTCCCGCATCTATAGGAACATTCGGAGGATTGTCCAATGTATCCAAACCTGCTCGTAAAATCAGCGCAGGTTGACTGATTAATATACCAATATCGGGATCTCCACTCTCGCTGAGCGCATCGTCTGGTTCTGTAATCGTAATATTTCCCCCGGAAATACTACCCGTCGCTTCTATTTTCAGCGAAACCCCTGTATAATCACCGAAGCTTACATCACCAATCGCACTAATAATCGGATCGCTTTGACTCAAAAATACCCCTGAATTACCCAACAGGTTTAAAATTGAAAAACTGCCACCACTAGCAAAGTGAGCATCTCCAGAAATAATTCCATCGCTGACTAAACTTAGATCACCTCCACTGACAAAGGGAGTCTGGTAAAGATGATTCAGCGCTAAGATATCAATGCCCAGATTTCCTCGAATATAAAGATTCCCACCCGCTTGGGCAATAAAAGGATTCTCAATACTATCACGCACAAAGACTGTGTTGTTAGCGAGGAGATTCATATCCCCACTTGTTCTAAGTTGGCTCTCGATGAGAGTCAGATTTTGCTGGGCTGAAAGGGTAGCTGTTCCAGCATTGATTTGATTAACGGCGACATCACCAGTTTGGACTTCAGTATCCGAGTTTGTGAGTTGAACTTGTCCTTCCGGAGTAACTGTCACGTCTGAATTAGTATCTACACCCTTACCTGTAAGGAGTTGAGGTAACATCTGAGGTGTAATCGGTGTTGGATTACCTTGGTTAGTTGTCGGCGGTTCAATTTGTAAACTCAGGATTTGTCCGGCTTGATTAATTTGTAATCGACTGGTTCCCGGTACTGAGGCTATAGTGATATTTCCTTCTGGGGTTGTCAGCGTACCCGTACTCAGAACCGTTCCCCCAATTAGGGAAAGATTCGCGGCGGCTGGTACAGCTAAGTCTCCCGTATTAATGATACTTCCTGGCTGCAAGGTTTCAAACCGAAAGCTATTGGGGTTTCCTACTAAGTTAGTATAGTCATTACTGGCAAATGCGTTAAACCAGCTTCCATTAAAGCCAATGCCAGTTGCAGTGGTTGCGGTAAAGGATGCCGGGATGTTCAGTTGGGAATTGGCTCCGAAGACTATTCCCGCCGGATTCATTAAAAATAAGTTAGAGTTGCCTCCCGTAACTTGAATTAGTCCATTAATGATAGAGGGATCACCCCCAATAATTCGCCCCAATATATTGTTTATACTTGGCTCAGAAATAAAATTGGCACTCTGATTATCATCAACTCCCAATTCGGCAAAACTATGGAATAGATTTGCACCATCTGCTGATTTAGAACCGCCTGTGATGTTGATTTGGTTGCCTGCGGGCGTGACAATTGTACCCGTGCCATCATTAGCGGGTGTAATCGATTGAGCTTGGACTGTTTTGTGCCCAATCATAGCCACCCCTGAAAGAGTTGCCAGAGATAACCCAGCAATTTTCAGGGTTGAGGATAGAAGCGGCGTTTTGCGTTTCAAACCGAACCGCGCCTGCATTTTTGCGCCTGTCCTTTTTGTGTGTAAATCCACCTCCCAGCGATCGCTCAATCCCCGCCGTTGCAGCGCCCGTCTCATGGCTGCATGACAATGGGAAATTTGTTGCTCTCGATTCTGATACGAAAGACTGTCTGGGTTGCTGCGGTAATAATAGAGAGGTTGGGAAATATGGGCTATTTCTGTCGTTTCGGACAACCGTAGACACAGATCGTAATCTTCTGCATATTCAGCTTGCCGATCAATTCCCCCAACTCTATCGAAAATAGAACGACGAATTAATCGGAAGTGGAACGTCATGAAGTTCGTCAGCAGTCGCTGTTTAGAATAGGGAATACGACAGCGTTGTCCGTAACCAATGACTTTGCCGTTTTTATGAATGTCTAAGTAGTCGGTGTAAACCATCCCTACATCTGGCTGGGTATCCAGAATCGCGGCGGTTTCCGCCAGCGCTGTCGGGGCTAAGAAGTCATCGCTATCCACCCAACCGATATAGGAACCCGTGGTTTGGGCGATCGCACGTTGGAGTGAAACAACTCGTCCTTGATGTTCAGCGGCGATTACCTGGACTCGTGGATCGCGTTTAGCATAGTCTTGAGCAATAGTAACAGACCCATCCGTTGACCCGTCATCCCATACAATTAACTCAAAATCCCCCCAGGTTTGTGCCAGTATGCTGTCAATAGCTGCACCGAGGTAACGTTCTCGATTATATGTGGTGATGACAAGAGAAATGGTGGCAGTCATGGCATCCTCCAAGAGGGTGGTTTTTGGGTTCTTGATGCGTGGATAATCAAACTGGGGAAGGACAATTTTTGGCTGACTGTCCAGATTTGGTTTGTGCGATCGCCTGTTTGACCCTACTTTCTATCGTAATCGAGGGATTTGCGATCAGCTAATTCCAGAAATTAAATGATACAGTTCAACCTGACATCTATAAGAAGGACACGACATTGTCGTGTCCCTACCTCTATTTAATGGTTCTTAAATCAACGATATTCAACCTCAGTTCTAACCGATTGCTTAAACCTTAACCTCATCGGCAAAACTCGCCCGCCGGACAAAGTAAAACGGACCAGCCATGGAACCCCAAATATGTTCATCAGTTACGGGATCGCGTCCCCGATCCAGACTGATAAACTGATTTTCGTCAATTTCAAATGTGCTATCCAAATACGTTTCTTTGCCTTTGCGAAAAACCATACAGGCTTTACCCGGTTCAACTTTTCCTTGAAAGCTTTTCCCTGTCCATTCCACAATCATATTACAGCCAGGAAGTTTCTCTAGCTGGTCAACGGTTAAGGTTTGCAGGCGATTAAGATCACGAGAAGCGCCGTAAAATTTTTCTGGCTCTTTAAATGTGTAATTTTCAATTTCAATATGATCCCCAACAACCATTAATTTCAACACCCGTAAGCGGTAGGGGACGTTGAGAAGATAGTCATAGGCTTGTTCGACAAATAAACTGACTCCATCTAGGAGTGACGAGGGGAGAGGACGCATAAACACCCGGATGTGGGCGTAAAAGGGCGGATTGTCAAAGGCTTGTTGTTGGTTACTAAAGTCAGCCGCCATCCAACGGGCTAATGTGGCAATGTCAGTAGAATGAGTCATTATTAACGATCTTGTTAATCGAAATATTGGATCTGGATCAATTTTAAATTGATTTTATTCCCAATAATAGAGGCATTCACGTCTTGATTGCTGTACCCTAGTAGGGTTGAGCGATGATTACACATCTGTGGATGCAATTCTAGAGCAAGCCAAAGACCTGAAACAAGCCCTAACTGACTTCGTACTGGAAGCAGACGGAGAGTTAGCCGTCGCCTTAGAACAGTATGCGGCTGATCAGTTGACGCGAGAACCCTACGATATCAACCAGCGCAACTTGGTCATTGATACCTTCTTAACTGAGGGTGAAGTGGGAAATCAGACACCGTTGGATCTGTTCCTGGAACAACATCCCAATTTAACACCCAGCGATCGCACGCTGCTAAACCGCTGGCGAGGTAGCTTTATCGGCTTGTTTGAACTCACCCACATCCTCCCCGATGGCTTTGAACTGAAAAATTGGCTAACGGATAAGCACTACACCGTCAAACCCACTCATCCCACCACCATAGAACAGATGCAGCGGTTTAAGGTTGGGGACATCTTACTCACTCGCCTCGCCCCTGTCACCGATACCTACTGGATGATTTCTAGTCCAATCATTTCCAAAGGGCGCTTAAGTCAGCCGAAGCTAGCCGTAGCCATTGGGGAATTCAAGAACAACTACAAAAATGCCCTTTACCGTGACGCGCCCGAACTATTAGAACAAGCGTGGGACTCTGTAGCCACCTATCATCAGTCATTTGTAGACTTTTTTGGACGCGATCGCATCACCCTACCTGGATACCAGCTTAATCAAAAACTGGCTCAACTGCGGGATAAAATGACCCAGGAACGTCTGGCGGCGGCTGGGATTGATCCGTCGAAATCTCTCAAAGAGATGATCCAAGATGCGGGTACGGATGAAGAGGACATCAAAACAGCAGCAGTAGAAGCAGGTGCAGACCCTACAGCAGTGACCAATATGTTGGATAATGCTGCCAAATCCCCGATGATGACACCCAAGGTGGATTTACCAGAAGATATCCGCAACGCTGAACAGGTGACTGTTTTTTCTCATCCCCGTTGGGGTCAAATGTTTCTCCCCAGTTACTCCAAATTTCAGGAGATGCTAGCATCCGAAGACTGGCAAGCTTATCCTAATGCTGAACAACGAGTCCAAAAATACTTAAATGATCCTCAGATTAACCTGTTTATCTGGCAACAGCTAGCCGAGGAGTATCCCACTCAACTGGAGAAGGTATTACAAACGGCATTAGATCGTCCAGATTTTAATCTCCAGCAGGATTTAGAGTCAACACTGCACCAGGAGTTTCATAAACCCCTAGAACCCGAACTCCCAGAAATTGCTAGCGTTCCCCTGCATTTGCACAATCTCTTTGAGTCGGCTGTCGCTGAGGTTCACAAATCCAAATCCAAAGGTAAGCGGAAAAAGAAAGCCGCCAAGGGTTTCCAATAATCCCTTGGGTAAGTTAGGATAGGGCAAATTAGTAACTAATGTATCTATCTATGGATAGAAAAATTAATCGCCTTTGCATATTTGTCGTAAGTTGTAGTGCTGTAGGACTCGTCCTGGGAGGTACTGCGGCTCAAGCCGAACTGAATCAATGTTTAGGAGTCGCCACACCGACAGACGAGTGCTTGTTGCAAGATCCACTCATGAACACTGTTGAAGGCATGGGAATGGGTTTATTAGCAGGCGTTGGTGCTTCTGTTGGCGCAACCTGGCAGATTTGGCAAAACAAAAAATCTTTAAATAAATAAATTCCACAGTGCCCAAAAATAGGCATGGAACAAGGAATAAGCTATCACGCATTTAATTGGGAATGGGTAGCGAGCGAGATGCTCGCATTACAACGATTTTGCAGTTGTTGACAACGGTTTAAATGCCGAACAGCTTAGGAAACATGTTTATCTAAACAGTTATCATTTCCTTCTCCCTTCCATCCTGGCTCCTTTCCTGGAAGCCCTCTGCCCTATGCCATCTGCCTTAGAGCCTTTTTGGACTAAGCTGATCTTTGAGTGACTAAACCCCAGATGAAGATCAACAGCAAGGCACCGAGAACGGCAAAGATAATGCTACCAATACTCAGAGCGCCTGAAGCTGCTGCTGCGGCGCTAGAAGAGCCTAACAAGAGCTTACCTAGAAATCCTCCCACGAAAGCACCGAGGATTCCTAAGCCAATGGTGGCAAAGATTCCGCCACCTTGGTGTCCCGGATAAATCAGTTTAGCCAGTGCGCCTGCAATTAGACCTAATACAAGCCAAGCAATAATATTCATAGAATCTCTCCTCTCCTTAATGTTTACTGTGTCTATGGAACTATTAGGTTTAGCTTATCAATTTACTCTCAAGCTTCGCTTCTACCTAAGTAAATAAATTAAATTTGTCTAAATTAGTACTTTTGATTGAAATGAATCGATATCCAAAGGAGTAGAGAGGTACCCTGCTACGTCTCTACTCCTAGATTAATCCTTCAACTTTCCTCATCTTCAGGACTTATTTGACCTCTGCTTTTTAGTTTGTCTGACCCAGCCTAAAGAACTAAACAGTAACAAACCCAATACAGAACTGGGTTCGGGTACACGTTCAACTTCAAAGACACTCAGGGTACCACTGGTTTCATTGGCAGTAACCACCAAGGGTTTGCCGTTGGGACTGTTTTTAGCCGAAATGAACAGTAACCCTTCGAGCCCCAAATCACCGACGGCGGCTAACTGTTCGGCTGTCGGATCAGGGTCTCCTGCTTCATTTAAGTTAAAATCAACGGAGAAGTCGCGGTTGTTGACATAATCTAAAAAGAAGGGATTGAACGGATCAGTGATGTCATAACTGATAATGCCACCAATGCGTTCCAAACCAATAAAGGCAATGGTGCGACCAAACAGTTCAGCAATCGTCACGGCTTGAGGTTCAGGACCCTTATCGTCACTGCGATCATCAAATTTGTTGATCTCATCGTTAGAGTTGAAGAATTCTGGGAAAAACTCCGCCGTAATCCGTTCAAACGCATCCCCACTGTCAAAGATGAGATTCCCCTCTGTATCCCAAATTGAGAAAGAACGTCCACCAAAGGTGTACAGTTCGTCAAAGTCCCCATCTCCGTCTGTATCACCCAGGGTATTGGTGACTTTTAAACGACCTAGATTTTCATCCTTTTGCAGTTCTGCTGCATTGGGGAACGCCTCTGGGTCAAGGATTAGGTCGCCTACCCTCGCCTCTTCACTAAAAAAGTCAAAGTCGCGGCTGTCGCCTTCATTAGCGGTAACCAGATAGGTCTGACCGTTTACCATATAGGAGGCAATCCCGTCGGGTTGGAACAGCCCGAACAGGTTGTTGTAATTGGTGATGTTGATTTTACCGTCTTTATCGCTGGCGTCTAAGGCATTTCCTGGTAGGCTATAATCTTTAAAACCCAGCCCGATCACTTTTTCGACCTGACCACTGGCGATATCAACAACCGCGATCGCATTATTCTCCTGTAGGGTGACATAAGCTTTCTGGGAGTCTTGGGACACCGTAACAAATTCGGGTTCCAGATTTTGAGACGGGTTATTCGCGTTGGGTCCAAATAAGCGAACATTGTCCGGTATAGAAACACTATCGAAGTTAGCCGTGGTTACGCTAAAATCTCTCAGGTCAATGATACTGACCGAACCCTCCGGATCATCAGGGTAATCATCACTCAACTCACCCTCGTTAGACACAATAATCTTAGTGCCATCTGGGGTGAAGGTAAGCGAGTCCGGTACTGAACCAACCGAAACGGGGTCATGTATGGAATTACCGTCTGCGTCGAAGAACAACACAAAACCGGGATTTTGCGGCATCTTATTGGTGACAGAGACAGCAAATATACCGTTGTTATAGCTGACGCTGTTGGGTGACCCAAATTCAGAAACTTTGATGGGGTCGAACAACGACGACGACGGATTCGTCGGATTGCTAATATCAAGGATATGAATCCGATCTCGACCGGAACTGGTCACGAACAGCCGTTGAGTGATCGGATCATAGGCCGTTTGTTCGGCTGTGTTTTCGGCAAAAATCTCTGTCGAGAAGGAACCGATGGGTTTCAGGTTGAGATTAATCGCGGCGGCTGGTGTCGCCAACATACTGAGTAAGACGGCTGACTGCAGGGTTGACTGCACTATACTCGGCATTCGATGAATGAGTGAATTTTGATGCCTAGACATGGGTAATGAACCTCCTGATTCGGATGAAGTCGATAGCGATAAGTAGGATGGTGGGTAGAATTTACCCAAAAAAGTTACGCTTTGTAAAGTTAAGTTGCCGATGATGTGAGTGAAAACGGCTGATTTTTTACATTTCTTAATGTATCGCACCGGAAGGAAAACCAACTGTTTGCCAAACACAGAAAAACCCATTCACGCTTCCCACCTAGCGCTAAAGGAGCAAGTTGTTTACAAAACTTAGCGTTCAGATTCAGCTTAAACTAATATAATTATGCACTCTTTCTTTAGCATGGTCTTACACAAATAAGCATTAGGAAAGAGTTTTAGGACAGGTTCATCAACTCTTTAAAGAAAAGACCCAAAAAATTCACAGAATCTTTATGAACAAATTTGTCAAAATTTGATATGTATCCAGAGAACCGACAAAATAATCTTAAAGACAAAGAGGTATTCCAATATCTGGGAACTGGAGAAGCATTTCCCGTCTCAACTGACAACAGAAGCTGAGGCAAAACAACTGCACTGTTATCAAAGACAATTTGTTACCATTGAGAATTAAATAAATGTTGCCAAAATTTTTGAAAAACGTTGTCCTGCTGAGTCTGTTCACCACCCTCGTGAGCTGTGGTGCAAACGAGACAACGACAACCATCACATCAACACCAACGCCAACCCCAGCACCCCAATCCACCGCGACTGGAACCCTTGTCCTTGCCGACGTGAACAAAAACGCCGCCGCCAAGATAGAGCAGTTCCAGCCCATGGCAGACTATCTAGCCGCCCGCTTAGAAAAATTTGGTATTGGTGTGGGTGAGGTAAAAGTTGCCCCAGACTTAGATACGATGGCAAGCATGCTCAAAGAAGGCGAAGTCGATATCTACGTAGACAGTCCTTACCCTGCCATGATTGTCAGCGATAAATCAGGAGCCACACCCCTACTGCGCCGCTGGAAGAGCGGCAAAGGCGAATACTATGGCGTGATCTTTACCTTGGCAGAGAGCGAGATCGATTCCTTAGCCGATCTTAAGGGAAAAATGATCGCCTTTGAAGAACCCGTCTCAACCTCCGGTTATTTTTTACCCCTGAATACCCTACTGGACGACGATTTGAACATGGTTGAAAAAGGTTCAAAAAACGAAACTGTCGCCGCTGATGAGGTGGGATATATATACAGTGGAGATGATGAGAATACAATTCAATGGGTCTTGAGTGGTGAAGTCGCAGCGGGTGCGGCGGATTACTCATTCTTAGAAGAAATCCCCGCAGAAAGCCGCCAAGCGCTGAAAATTCTGGCTGAAACCCAGAAAATCGCTCGCCATCTGGTCATCGTCCGACCCGGAATGGACCCGGAATTGGTACAACAGATTAAGACGGTATTAATGGAAATGGATCAGACCCCTGAAGGGAAGGAGGTACTCACCACCTTTGAGGAAACTGCCAAGTTTGACGAGTTTCCCGTTGAAACAAGTCTCGATAAAATGCGCCAGTTGTATGAACAGGTTGAGAAAAAATAAGGGGCAGATGCTGTTTTGAATGACAGTTTGCCTAGATGTACCAGCCAGGAAGCAACGCTTATAGGAATAAGGGGAGGACGATACGTGGAATGGCTAGATTCAACCCAAAAAAAGGTTCACTAGCCACCAAAATAACCTTGGCGATGACCACATTAGTCATTGTGGCTGTCGCTAGCGTTACTATGCTATCCCTACGCCGTCAGCAAGAAACTTTTCGGGACGAACTCGAACAACAGGCTGACTTATTGCTGGACACCCTAGTCGTCACCACCCGAGATTCGCTCTATTTTCTCGATGTGTCCTTTATGAAGGAACTCATGGAAGAGTTGGGCGAGGATCAAATCTTAGTGGCAGGTCAGATTTATGACAAAGATGGACGGGTGCTAGCGGATGCCTATAGCCGCAATCTTTTAGCTTATGGGGTCAAACCTGATCCCTTAGGCAAAGAGCTGGTGGAAAGTAACGAAGTGGTGTTTAAATGGCAGTCTGACCAACTCCTTGCGGGTAAGGCAGTCGTTTTGGGACGTCAGCGGCTCGGCGCCGTTAGCGTCGGGCTATCTACAGCCCCGCTTAAGGCAAAGATGGCAGCGGTGCGGAATGAAGGGATTGCCATGGGACTGGCGGCGGCGATGGTGGGTACGCTGGTTGCACTACTGCTGAGCCGTTCGATTACCGAACCCTTAAAGCAGATGACCGCCGCCACCCAGCGTCTGGCGAAAGGGGATCTGAGTCAGAAGATTGCCATTGACAGCAATGACGAACTGGCGGTTTTAGCCGGTGCATTTAACAGCATGACCGAGCAACTGCGAAACCTAATCGAAAGTTTGGAGCAGCGTGCTGAAGATTTGCGGCACAGTGAAGCGAAAAATCGCGCTTTACTCCATGCGATTCCAGACTTAATGTTTCGCTTTAGTCAAGAGGGTATCTTTCTGGATTTGAAAGCACCCAGAGGAGACTCCTTTTTAAAATCATCCCAAGCATGGATTGGTCAACCTGTCTCTGATGTTTTACCCCAAGATGTGGCTCAATTATGTCTAGATTATGTCGAGCGAACCTTAAAGACTCAAGATATCCAAATTTTCGAGTATGAGTTGTTTGCGGAGGATCAGCGCCGGAATTTTGAAGCACGGCTGGTGGTTAGTGGTGAACGGGAAGTGTTAGCGATTGTTCGGGATATTACGGAAGCGAAATTAGCCCAAATTGAGTTGCAAAAGGCAAAAGAAGAAGCGGAAGCGGCTAACCGGGCGAAGAGTGCCTTTCTTGCCAGTATGAGCCATGAACTCAGGACACCCCTGAATGGTATCCTCGGCTTAAGTGAGTTACTGCGAGAGGATGCCGAGGATTTAGGGTATGCCGATTTTGTCCCGGATCTCCAGCAGATTTACGACTCTGGACTCCATCTTTTGAATCTGATCACCGATATTCTGGACATTTCTAAAATTGAAGCCGGGAAGATGAGTCTCTATCTGGAAAACTTCGATATTTATACCTTAATTGTTGAAGTTCAGAAGACTGTCCAAACCTTGATCAAGAAAAAGAATAATACTCTAGAGGTTCATTGCGCTGCTTCTCTGGGTACGATGCTCGCTGACCGAACTAAGGTTAAGCAATTGCTGTTAAACTTACTCAGTAACTCTGCCAAATTTACGGAGAACGGCACGATTGTACTCAGTGTTACTCGTGAAAGTCGAGGAGAAGAAAATGGTGGATTCAAACGGGACGCTCAGGTGCTGCTATTGGCGAATGGAGAATCCTCTATCGTTTCACATGAAACCATCGATAGTTCTTCAATCCCCGACACCATGAATGATGACCAAAGCTCAGATTTGGTTGCCTTTACTGTCTCCGATACTGGCATTGGTATGACTCCAGAGCAGATTGACAAGATATTTCAGCCCTTTGTGCAAGCCGATAGTTCTACCACGAAAAAGTACGGAGGGACGGGTCTAGGATTAGCGATTTGCCAACGTTTCTGTGAGATGATGGGAGGTAATATTACGGTTAACAGTGAGGTTGGTGTTGGCTCTACTTTTAGCTTTTACCTGCCAACTGTAGTTAAAGCTCCTAAGGCGGAAAAAGTCTCTTCTTAAATTTATAATTTATAAGTTATAAGTGGAGTTTAGATGAGGCAAACACGCCCAGGGGCGACCCGCCGCGCAAAATTAATACCACCTACCCCTTAATCTTATCGGGTCGCCCTGCATCAGGTATCGGTAATGATCTGACACCGCGTACATTTAGGTAATTAATCCGGAACGGAGTGCATGGACAGCGGCTTGGGTTCGGTCATCAACGCAGAGCTTATTCAAGATATTGCGGACGTGGGTTTTGACGGTGCCTACTGTAATATAGAGTTTTTCCGCGATCGCGGCATTACTCGCTCCTGCCACAATTAGCTCGAGAACCTCTAATTCCCGTTCGGTTAAGGGATAGGCTTCGATGACTTGTTCGTACTCTGGACCTACCGCATCAATCTTAACAGTTCGCTCTTGATTCGCCGCCTCTACCTGAGATGATGTCTCTCGTTTTACCTGTCGCAAAACAATACTGGCAATCGCTGGATCAATCCAGGCGTTTCCTTCCTGGGTTACGGTTAATGCCTCTACAAGCTGTTCGATCTCAATATCCTTCATGCAATAGGAATCGGCTCCAGCCCCAAAAGCAGCCAGTACCGCCTCTTCACTATCATGCATGGTTAAGATCAGAATCTTTGTTTCAGGTTCTTGGCTATCCGCCGGATTACTCTTGAACTTGCGAGTCAGATCAATGCCATCCATATCCGGTAAACCGATATCGACAATAGCGACATCGGGTTTAAGGGTTTCTAGCAGCTTCAATCCTTGAGTCGCATTCGCTGCTTCTCCGACGACTTCAATTCCATCCTGTTCTTGTAAAGCGGCTTGTAAACCCATCCGCGTAAGGTTATGGTCTTCAATCAGGACGACACGCATAGGACTCACCATCAATGTTTCAGAACTCAAATTGGTTTGATCTTGGTTACTGAGAGATGTGGGACTATTTGAGGCATTCTCTCGGATTTGGCTAATTTTCATCATTTGTTGCTGAAAGCTGGCTCTTTCAAGCTCCCACCTAGGAATCCTGATCGCGCTGACACCCTGGTGCTAACACCCTGGAAGCCAGGTCAGATAAGGAAAACTCCTGCCTTGGCGTTCTTGAGTGTTGCTGTCGGCATCAATTACGCATCCGGTTGCTAGTGCGACGTGGCAATCAAGATAATCCATACTATGGCAGATCCTGGGCAGATTTGCATCTACCGATAGTACTAAGCAATATGAACTACTGTTCCTGCTAATCCCATGGAAGAACGTGCCGACGCTTCAATTTTATCGAAAAAGCGAATTCATGATTATGCCTAACGACTGAGACCAAAGTGATAGGGGGAGGCATACAATTTAGAACAAAGGCTGGACTGTCTTCAATGTCAGTGCGTACTCCCTTCTAGGGGCGGCAATACAGGCTAACTGAGTCGTGCGTTAGAGCCATTGCTTTATTCCCACGAGTTGTCACTACCCCTAGTAAAAGTTAGCTCAACGCTGGCGTTGGCGACAAAGAAACCCTTTAATTTTGCTGGTTGATGAAAGTAATGTTCAATATTCTGATCATTAGTGATGAGGAAGTCGATCGCATAGCCGTGCGTCAAGGCTTGAATGCTACAGGCATGTCAATTAATTGTGTTGAAGCCTGTGACTATAAGAGTGCGATCGCTCTCATTGACCATGAGACATTTGACTGTGTCTTTCTAGATTACTGTCTACCCGACAAAGATGGATTAATCTTGGTGCAGGATCTGCGAAACGCTGGAGTCAAGATTCCCTTAGTGGTAATCACTGCTCACGGTAATGAACAAGTCGCGGTGGCGCTGATGAAAGCTGGGGCGTCAGACTACCTGTCTCAGGATAAGGTATCACCGACAAGTTTAGGACGGATTTTGCAAAACGCCATTCGCATCTACCAAGCTGAACGGCAGGTTGAACTGGCTCATCAGCAGTTGCGCCAGACGAATGAACAGCTAGTCCGTCAAAATCAAGAATTAGCCCAACAACGGCAACAAATTCAACGTCAAAATTTACAGCTAAAAGAACTATCTAAACTTAAGTCGCAGTTTCTAGCGACGACATCCCATGAATTGCGGACGCCGATGAATGTAATTATTGGCTTTGCCCAAATGCTCCTACTCCAACGCCATGGTTCACTAACGCTGTCCCAATTAAAAATGATAAAATGTATTTTAAAAAATGGCAAACATCTGTTATCCCTCTTAAGTGAAGTACTAGATTTTGCTCAAATTGAAGCCGGGGCTTTGGAACTCAAAGCTGAAGAATTTAATATCGATCAAGTGATTAATTCAACCCTAGAGGATGTTCGTCCCTTGGCACTTCAAAAAGGGTTAGATTTATCCAGCAAAATCCAACTCAAGAATCCAGCGGTCATCAACGATCGCTCTCGCTTACACAAGGTCTTAAAACACCTGCTCATCAATGCGATTAAATTTACAGAATCAGGGTCGATCTGGATCAATGTATACGAGGTTGATTCCCAACGAGTGGTCATTGATGTTGAGGATACGGGAATTGGTCTATCTCAAGCCGAATTAGACTATATTTTTGAAGCCTTCCGTCAAGTGGATCAGACCATAGCCCGTCAATACCCCGGTACCGGTCTAGGATTGGCAATGACCAAGTCCTTAGTTCAACTGATGCAAGGTAATATTACGGTAGAAAGTCAAGTGGGAGAAGGATCAATTTTTCGCGTCGAGTTACCGCGTTGTATTTCTTCTTATTCGGGGAAGTTGACAGAAATTAAAGTACCTGCGTATAATTAATATTTTTCGTTTTCGGGTTACGATGCTTTTCAATTATAGATAAATGAAAAATGAATCTACCTGAGCCAAAAATAGACCGGATTCTGGCGGTTGATGATGCGCCAGATAATTTATTCCTGATGCAAACCATCTTAGAAACGGAAGGATATGAACTCAATTTAGTAGAAGATGGACGTTCAGCACTAGCAACGGTCGAAAAATCACCTCCTGATTTAATCTTGTTGGATGTGATGATGCCACAAATGGATGGCTATGAGGTGACTCGGCGGATTCGTGAAAATAGCAGCTTGCCCTTTATCCCAATTTTGCTGATCACCGCTTATGAACAATCGAGTGCGATTGAAGGGCTCGATGCTGGGGCGGATGATTTTATTCGCAAACCGGTGGATGTGGGTGAGTTATTAGCACGAGTGCGATCTTTACTGCGGCTTAAGCATAGTATTGATGAACAAGTGCAACTAGCACGTCAACGAGAGGATTTCGTCTCTCGTCTCACCCACGATTTACGAACCCCCTTAGTCGCCGCTGATCGGATGCTGAGTTTATTGCAACGGGGAAGCTTTGGACAGCTTCCTGATTCAGCAGTAGAAGCAATTATTTCTATCCAGCAAAGCAACCAACATTTAGTCCAGATGGTGAATACGGTGTTGGAAGTTTATCGCCACGATGCTGGGTCTAAAGAGTTAACTTTTGTTTCGATAAATCCTCAGGAAATGGTTGAGGAAGTCGTTCAAGAACTAACTCCCTTAGCCGAGGAAAAAGGATTAGCTTTAAGCATGAATCTAGGAGAGTGCGCCAATTTATTTAATTCAGGCAATTGTCGGGTGATGGGCGATCGCCTCGAACTCCGCCGTGTATTCACTAATCTAATTGGTAATGCGGTCAAGTTTACCGAAAAAGGGTCGGTCGAAGTTCATTTAGGTTTAGATGAACCCACAAAATCGGGGGATAGTCAACCCCCTTTGGTGACTATTTCCATTCAAGATACTGGAGCAGGTATTCGTCCAGACGATCTCCCCACACTCTTCAAGCGATTTCGCCAAGGAAAGCACAAGCGATCAGGGAGTGGCTTAGGATTATATCTATCTCGTCGGATTGTGGAAGCTCATCAGGGTAAAATTGAAGTCGAGAGTGATTTGGGTAAGGGTAGCTTATTTACGGTTTATTTGCCAGGGCAAACGTAAACTACCCCACCTGATTAGCTGCGCCTAAAGGACCTGCTTGCTCCAGATGGGGCTTTTGGTAGCCCTGGTTCTATCGCACAAGACAATAGTTCCGTTCGCGTAGCGTGCGCGAAGCGCAAACCTCTAGGCTGGTTTACAGAACAGCCCCAAAGTTCAATCATTTTTGCACCACTAAAATCGGCATCCCCTATCCATCCACAAATTTTGTTAGTGCATTTAAACTGCTTGTTGGTTCTGAGCCCAATATGCAAGCAACAATGGCGCCCTGAGCACGAGGGGAAAGCGATAGCCGAGGGGTTTGTCGTTGCATGACTAAAGAGAAATGGTATAAGCAAGTTCCGTAATTTTCCCAGAACTGTACGGAAATCCGTTAACGAGTCCTGTATTTCCTTTACAGGAAGAATTATTTTCATCCCAACCCATTAGAGATACTATGGGATTCCTTAGGAAAAATCAATCAAGGAGTCCAGACTTGGCATTAGTTTAGGAAGACAGAGATTTATCCGCTTTAGCAACCCTACAGTTTTTGGTAAAAAAGGAAGTAGCTTGGAGCTTTGATCATGGAACGCGAGAAAACTCGATTAATCAAACCGACGAGTCGATACAGTGTTATCCCCATGTAGGTGATCCTTTCCCCATGTTATTGCCAACCGTGACCAGTAAACTTGCCAAAGGCGCTAAACGCAGTCAAAAGATGCCATTGCGCGTGGTTCTGGTGGTTCCCTTTATCCTCCAGATCTTAGCGGCTGTGGGGTTGACTGGATATCTCTCCTTTCGCAACGGACAACAGGCAGTTAACAATCTGGTTACCCAGTTGCAGACCGAGGTGAGCGATCGCATCCTGCAACATATCGATAGTTACATCGAAACGCCCCATCTGGTCAACCATGTTCTTGGGAATGCGGTGCGTCGGGGTCAGGTGCAGACTCAGGATCAGCCTACTGAACGTTATTTGTGGCAACTGTTGCAGTTTTCCCAGTCTATTAATACCATTCAGTTCGGCAGCGAGCAAGGGGAATACATTGGGGCAGGCTATACCGAAGATGACACAGTTGTGATTAAAGCCGCTGACGCCTCAACCCGCTATAACTTTCAGACTTACACAACCGACAGTCAAGGAAATCGTAACCAACTGTTAGATATCCGCGCCAATTATGACCCTCGCATTCGTCCCTGGTATAAAAACGCTGCCTTTGAAGGTAAAACCCTTTGGAGTCCTATCTATGTCATGTTTAGCCATTCTCGGTTAGGGATTACCCTAGCTGAGCCAGTATACAACGACAAGGGTAAACTATTAGGGGTAGTTGGCACCGATATCTTACTGTCTGAGATTAGTAAATTTCTCAACGACTTAAGAATTGGTCAAACAGGACAAGCCTTTATTATTGAACGATCAGGATTACTGGTTGCTAGTTCCACATCAGAACAGCGATTTATGCGTGATGGCGATAAAACCCAACGCCTACTTGCTACCAATAGCCATGATCCCTTAATTCAATCAACAGCCCAGTATTTAAGCCAAAGCGTTGACGCCTTAAACCAAATCAATCAAAGCCAACAGTTAACCTTTAAACTAAACCGCGATCGCTACTATTTACAAGTCACCCCCTTCAATGATGCTCGTGGCTTAGATTGGCTGATTGTGGTGGTGATACCGGAAGCTGATTTCATGGAACAAATCCATGATAATACCCGCCTAACTATTAGTTTATGCTTCGCGGCGTTCGTTGTGGCAACCGTGTTAGGAATCCTCACCGCCAGACGGATTACCCAGCCGATTACCCAGTTAAGTATAGCGGCGGCGGAAATTGCCCAGGGGAAATTTGACCAACAGGTAAAAATTGATGGCAAAATCCCGGTTCAGGTGAATGAACTCGAAGTTTTGGCTCAATCCTTTAACCAAATGAGTCAACAGTTGTACTCCTTCTTTACCGCCCTGGAAAAAAATAAAGCCGAGTTAGAGTCACGAGTTGAGCAACGAACCGCCGCCTTACGTTTGTCTGAAGAAAAGTTTGCTCTCGCTTTTCGCTCATCCCCAAACCCGATTACGATTAGCACTCTGGCTGAGGGCAAGTTTATTGAGGTGAATGAAAGCTTTCTCAAGATTACCGACTATAACATAGAGGACGTGATCAATCATACCTCAATTGAACTCAATTTTTGGGTTGATCCAGCAGAACGAACCCGAATCCGTCAACGATTACGAGAGACAGGCGCTATTCGGGATCAAGAGTTTAATTTTCATACCAAAACGGGTCAGGTGAGAACTGGATTATTATCAGCAGAATTGATTACAATTGGTGAACAAGATTGCATCCTGGCGGTGATTGATGATATCACCGAACGCAAACATGCTGAACAACGAGTTGAACTTCTGCTCACGATTAGTCAAGCGATTAATGCCGCCCCTGATTTTCAAGTCGCCTTAGAAATTGCCCTGCATCAAGTGTGCCAAACTACGGGCTGGATTTATGGCGAAGTCTGGATTCCGGCGACGGATGGCATGGCATTAGAATGTAGCCGTCGTTGGTATTGCAAACAGAGGGGACTTGCTCCAGAGGACGCCGTTGTCCTCAAAGAATTCCGAGAGTATAGTGAAGCCCTAACCTTTTTACCCGAAGAAGAAATACCAGGACGAGTTTGGTGTCACGGTCAACCGGAATGGATTAGTGATATTGCTACAGAATCTGATGATATTTTCTTGCGACTCAAACTGGCAAGTGAATGTGGTTTAAAATCAGCCTTTGCTGTACCCATCGTTGCCCCGGCGACCTCTCAAAAATCTGCGCCTGTTTTAGCGGTTTTGCTGTTTTTTATGGCAGAAGAACACCAAAAGGATGAGCATTGGATTGAGTTAGTGTCTGTCGTATCAGCGCAGTTAGGTCCAGTTATGCAACAGAAGAAAGCAGAGGCGGAAATGAAGGCACTTTTTGCCGCGATGACGGATATGGTACTCGTGGTTGATGCGTCGGGTCGTTGTCTGAAGGTCGCACCAACCAATAAAGGAAAGTGGTGTAAATCTCCGGGAGATTTATTGGGGACAACTCTGTTGGATTATTTTGATTCCACTCAGGTTAATTTTATTCTCAATAGCATTCGAGATGCTTTGTTAAGTCAATCTACGGTGACTATTGAGTATTGTATAAACTTGGCAGGAGAGGAGATTTGGTTTGCTGCTAATTTGTCACCGCTTTCCGATGATTCCGTGATTTGGGTGGCGCGTGATATTACTGATCGCAAACAGGCAGAGGTGGCGTTGCGGTTAGAGCAAGAAAAGTCCGAACAATTATTACTGAATATTTTGCCGGAACTGATTGCCGAACGGCTGAAACAAGACCAATCAGCGATTGCTGAACATTTTGATGATGTGACGATTTTGTTTGCGGATATTGTCGGATTTACGCCGCTATCGGCGCGTTTACAACCGATTGAATTGGTTAATTTACTCAATCAGATGTTTTCCACGTTTGACCAGTTAGCCGAACGTCATGGTGTGGAGAAAATTAAAACCATTGGTGATGCGTATATGGTAGTTGGGGGATTACCACAGCCGAGCGCGGATCATGCAGATGCGATCGCGCAGATGGCGTTGGGTATGCAGCAAGCTATGACTCAGTTTCAAGCCGAACACAGTGAATCGTTGCAAATTCGCATTGGGATTAATACCGGATCAGTGGTGGCGGGGGTGATTGGGATTAGAAAGTTTATCTATGATTTGTGGGGAGATGCGGTGAATGTCGCCTCACGGATGGAATCGTCAGGAGAACCGGGAAAAATACAAGTCACGGAGGCGACATACCAGAGATTACAGGAAAAATTCCAGTTTCAGGAACGGGGTGCGATCGCGGTTAAAGGTAGGGGGGAGATGAAAACCTATTGGCTGATCGGGAATCGGTGATAGGGGAACCCTTCACTTCGGAAACAGGGTATGATTTTGTGTAGGGGTTCTTTTCACTACTATCATTTTTGACCTCACTTATAAGTAACTAAACCCGCCTCGATTCTCTCATCCCTAACCCGATTGCGAAAAACCAATAACTTGACGAATTTGGCTGACGGCTGTTGACAAAATTACAGCGGCTTGACTCATTTCTGTATCTGTTGTAAATTTACCCAAACCGATACGCAATGCTGTCTTGCAGCAGGGTTTAGAGTTTGTCTATAGAGGATGCGATCGCGTCCTGAAAATTCACCAGATTTTGCTTAAATCCAGAATGGTTCAACATCTGAACATATCTACATTAAAGTGGAGTTGATATACTGTCTCAGTACAGGTTGCATCCTGTAAAATTCTGCTTGTTTTTCTATTAAACAGCGTCGGCATAAAGATTGCATGGCGTTTAGTAAATATGAAGGTAGAATAAGGCGATTTTCTAGCAATTTTGCTAGATTAATTGGCTCGCTTGCTTGCGCTAACAAGGAGAGAACTTGCTTTTCTATTTCAGATACGCGATCGCACTGCTGCTGTAAAATATCTTTCAATCTTTCTGGCAATAATATTGTATCATCCAATAATATCTCATGAGCGCATCCTCCCAACTCTTGGATCAGAGTGGCTACGGTTTGTAACCACAAGGGGTTGCCTTGATAGCGGGAAATGAGTGCTGAGTCGTTCTCGATTGCTGCTAACCCGTAATCTCTGAGTATTTCCCGTGCGGCTGGGATATCTAAACCAGGGATTTGTAAGGTACAAATGGGATCATTTGAGCTTTGATAATGCGGAACTTCTCTGGGTTGTTCCCAACCGATGAGTAGAAAGCAACTTTGATGGGATAATTGTTCTATTTGTTTTAAAAAGAAGCGATAGTCTTCGTATCCTGGTTTATATTTACCTGCAAATTCGCCACTACTGAAGAGGTTGTGAATGTCATCTAATACGACTAAGCAGCGATAGTTTTGTAAATATTTAATTAGAGGTAACGGTTTTTGGTTAGTTGGAAGTGAATCAGGATTTTCTGATTCGGAGAAAAACTGTATCAGTTGCTGTTGAAATTTGTCTAGGGTGTAGGATTGGTCTAGACTGCACCAAATTGCATATTCAAATTCATGTTTAATTTGTTGGACGAGTTGCGCTGCTAGTGCTGTTTTGCCGATACCACTGATACCCGTGAGTGCTATTAGGCGGCAGCGTTGTTGTAAAATCAAGGTTTTGAGGGTGTCGAGTTCCGATGTGCGATCATAGAAAGCACCCAAATCTGGCATTTCGCTTAAATCTTGATGTAAAGTTTGAGGTGATTGTGTGTTAGATGCTTCCTGATTAGGTGGATGGGAGTTTGGTAGATCTGGCGGGTGTCTACTTTCTCCACAAATGTTAAAACTACCACTTACGTTTTGTGCAAAGTTTAAAATATTAGAATTTTGTACCCTCTCCATTGCTGCTCGTAAATTCGATTTATTTACCTCTTCTCCTAACTCTTCTGAAAGTATTCGCCATAATTCTGAACCCGCATTCCTCACACTACTTTCAGAACAGTCAAACTCCTTGGCTATTTGCTTGTATGTCTCGCGTTGTAGAGTTCCCCGTAGTACCGCTGTTTGTAAGTCGTCAAGGTGTTGACCCGTTTTGGTAAATACTATCTCATCAGCGAGTTTTAACACTTCTTTAAGATTCATCGATCTGGGAGAGGGGAGCATTTTGTGTATTATAGATTACATTTTACGTTTTTTTAGTACATTTTTATATATTTTAGTACAAAGATAGATGAAAGAGAGGGAAACCTGGGTAAATCAGCGGCAAAATTGAACATTTTTACTCTAGATAAAATTATTTTATCAGGTTAACATGAGTAAAAATATTCAAACAACCTGGAGATAAAGAGTATGCCTGTCAATATAAACGTTAATATAGACGTACTTAAAATTGTTGGAGAAATTGAGAGGCTTGTCAATTCTGACCCAAACCGTGGTGGATTTGTCAAGAATCTAATGGAATCAACTTTTTATGCTGCTGATCAGCGCCATAACGTTATGGTTTTTAATCTGAATCAAAACTATAAAGAAAGATTTAAGGGAGTTGTATTCTACGGATCAGCAACTTATAATGGCATCACTTATGGTATTTGGGCTTTCCAGAGCGGTGAATTTACAAATGAGGGTGATGGTGGATGGATTAACTGGGCTTTTAAAGGCTGGTTTAATAGAAATGATAAGCACGTAGTATTCAGAAATCCCCCCAAGGCAGTTTCACAAGCACTCTCATATCCAGAAGAAGAATTAGGTGAAGAATAAGGTATGGTTCTGGGCAGGGTGGAATTTCTAGAACCTGTCTCTCAGGGTGAAGACATCTAGGTTTCTCAGCAATCGCTAATCTTGTCGGTTGGGTTGACGCAACGAAACCTGGTAGGATGCTCTTGCCAAAATAGCGCGATCGCGAAGCGTTGCCATAGACGATCTTATCGGTTAAAACCCGTTATAAACTTGTTTAAGTCCTGCCAAAATGGGAGGAAGTAAGGTTGATCAATCTGTTCGCGATCGCGTCCTGGAAATTCACCAGATTTTGCTTAAATCCAGCACAAATCCGGGTAATACAAACTCACCGCTAACCGTAGCTGGATTATCTAGACATTCCACCGCTACTCCTGGACGATAGATATAAACCTGTCGCTTTTTGCGGTCAATCAGCAAACCTAACAGCGCACCATTGTCAATATACTCCTGCATCTTGGTTTTGAGCGGTGCCAAATTATCAGAAGCCGATCGCAGTTCCACCACAAAGTCAGGACAGATTGGCGCAAACTTTTGTTGCTGTTCAGGGGTTAAAGCATTCCATCGTTCTAGTTTTACCCAAGCCGCATCAGGGGAAACCTTTGCACCATTAGGAAGCGTGAAGCCTGTACTAGAATCGAAATAAATCCCCGTTGCGTTACGCTCTGCCCAAACTCCCAACTGCACAATCAACTTAGCATTGCGATTTCCTGTGTCCGAACCCGTGGGAGGCATAATTAGTAATTCTCCTGTTGCCGTGCGTTCAATTCGCAAGTCGCGATTAATTTGACAGAACTCAAAAAACTGCTCATCTGTCAGATTAATTATCGGGTGTAAATGCAACACCAACGGAGAATTTTCTACTTGAGTCGTTGCTTCAGTCATTGTCATGGCACAAATCCTTGGTGGCTGTTGTGAAATAGTACGGCGCTCTCCCTAGCTACCCTCACCAGATTTTGCTTAAATCCAGCACAAATACGGGTAATACTGGATCGCCACTTACTGTTGCCGGATTATCCAAACATTCCACCGCTACTCCTGGGCGATAAATATAAACCTGTTGTTTTTTGCAGTCAATTAGCCAACCTAACAGCGCCCCATTGTCAATATACTCCTGCATCTTAGTTTTAAGCGGTGTCAAATTATCAGAAGCCGATCGCAGTTCCACCACAAAGTCAGGACAGATTGGCGCAAACTTTTGTTGCTGTTCAGGGGTTAAAGCATTCCATCGTTCTAGTTTTACCCAAGCCGCATCAGGGGAAACCTTTGCACCATTGGGAAGCGTAAAGCCAGTGCTGGAGTCAAATCCAACACCAGTCCCATTCTGTTCCGTCCAATTGTACAATTGTCCATTCAGCCTAAAATTTCGTCCACCTGTTTCCGAACCCGTGGGAGGCATAATTAGCAATTCTCCTGTTGCTGTGCGTTCAATTCGCAAGTCACGATTAATTTGACAGAACTCAAAAAACTGCTCATCTGTCAGATTAATCACTGGATGTAGGTGCAACACCAACGGAGAATTTTCTACTGGAGTTGTTACTGTAGTCATAGCACCAATCCTTGGCTGCTGTTCCCTTCTGTTGACAATTATTATCGGATGATAATTGACAAGCTAGGCATAGCCTGTTTTTTGTTCGTCCCCTCTATCTTGACGCTTTTCCCCAATTTGAGGCAATGTTTCAGACGCTAAATCAAACACTCTCTCATTCAGTCTGGCAATGACAGCTTGTTTCTGAGAGGTTAATCCCAAAAGCATCGTGCAATCGTGATTTACAGTCACTCAGCAAGCAGTCATAAGCCGTCTGAATCTCGTGCAGCGCTTGCACTAACTTTTTCCGTAGAGTTTTCGCCGTCTTACCACTGTCAATTTTGGTGATTCTTCAGTAATGAGACTGTTGCTTGTTTGGGGGCGACGCTGGAGGAGTGGGTATCTGATTGCGCCAAAACACAAACGGAAGACTTAGAGATCCCAGAACCATGACTATCCCAGTTGTTATCCAAATTATCAGTCGATTTGGTCGATAATCTCCTCGCTCAATTTGCCAAAAGACCCTATTATAACGCCAAGCGGCTAAGGCGATTGTCACAATTCCAAAAACGACCAGCATTACTCCCAGGTTCTCAGAGTTGAACAGAGGATGTATTTCTGCTTCTGCTTGAGTCACCGCTACTTGAATTTGACGTAAAAAGATGCCAAATCGAGCAATAGCAAAACCAAACCCGATTAAAGAAATCGAAGTTCGCAGCCAAGCCAGAAATGTACGCTCGTTGGCTTGATGCTCCCGCTGACGATCGACTTGCGGCTTTCTCACCATAAAATCATCAAGATGAAATTATTACTTTTGACGAATGATCTCTTCTACCTTGTCAGTTCTAATTCTAATGAATGATCTCGTTTAGTTCTGTAAACAATCAGACCTGCATGAAAAATTATTATTAGTTAGAGGAAATGGATCTATCTGTTTCACTCTTAAGCTTAAGATCATAGAGAATAATAAATATGTTGAAAGATTCACTTACAAGACCTGTAGCCATCAGCATAACTATCAAAAGTTAGATTTTTACCCAAAACCTAAGAAATATTGACCGGGAATAGTTATTGAATAACATTTTTAGAGACAAGCATACACCTATCTGATAACTGTAGATATGATAGAATGTTATTTGTCAAGACGATAAATGGGAAACGGTTTTTAGTTAGAAAAACTACTTTCTATCTTTAGAGAGATGCATGAACTAAAAATATCCCCATCGGGGGAATAGAAGAAGTAAGATTACTTCTTTACCCTTAGCTCAAGTAAAAGGAAAAGGTATTTAAGAAATGTCTTACTATCTACCACTTTCAAAGCGTTTAATTTTAAGTTTAGTCACACTTATGGGTGTGTTTCAGTGGGGTGTTCGTGCAGACGCCGCAGAATCGGTAGTGCTAAAATACCGATTTTTACGAGAGACAGTATCGGTAGAGGAGTTAACAACCTTTGCGGAAACAGGGGAACTCTCGACTTCACTGCAAGCTTATCTAAAAATGGCGGGAAAAGAACCAGCAGAGTTGCGGCAAGTTTTGACAAAAGAGATGGCTGTAGATCCAATCCTGCTTCATCGGGTACTCAATAGCCTCCCTGGGGAATTACTGTTGGATCAAACCAGCCAAGTCATTCATACTCCTACAAATCGGGCTAATCGCCAGTCTTTACGAGGCGCTTTGATGAGTTCGGCTTTACCGAATGGGAAAATTACTCTAATTGAGACGTTGCAACACTACCCAACCCCAGAAGTTCATGTTGAGGGTAATCGCCTTGTGGAAGTGGTTCAGAAAATTAGTCGGATAACGGAGCGCTTGCCAAAGCTATAGTTGTTAGCTAGGGGTAAGCTGTCACTCATTTAAATTGGCAATGGGTAGCGAGCAATGCGTTACGCTCCATGCTCCCTATAAAGGTGAGTTAATGCTTATGGCACTACAAAAATTACCTAGCCTCTGCCATTTCCGGTTGCAGTTGCGCTAAGGCAAATTGCACGCGGGTGCGAACTGCCAAATCTGACTCATCTTTCATCAGTTGCTCAAAATGAGCAACTATCTGCTGCCAATAATCTGGTTGTGTTTCGGCTATCGCTGTGGCTAATCCTTGCAATCCCACCACGGAAGCATAACGCACCACCCATTCGGGATCGTAGGATGTTACCTGTAGAGTTTTCAGCACTCGCCCTTGGGCTGAGGGAATTTCTTCAGGAGACAATTTTGACCATTGTACAGTTCCTAACCCCTTCGCCGCCGCACGACGCACGCTTAGGGCAAAGTCAGTTTCAGCCGCATTCAGTAAGGTTTCTAAGGCTCTCGGATCAGCAAGTTGGGCTAAGGCTCGAATCGCCCAAGCCCTTCCCCCATAGTTATATTCGTCAAGCAGTTTGAGTAATGGTTCTACTGCCACATCTCCTAATTGCACTAATCCATCGACGGCGGCGACGGCGGCACCGGGGTTGTTATAACTGAGGACGGCAATTAATGTGGGAATCCCCGCTTCTATCTTGGCGTTGGCTAGGGTTCGCACGGCGGCGATTAAGCGAGGGGCAGAATCGGCTTGTTCAACGGCTTGAATTAGGTTTTGGTCATTTGTCATTTGTCATTTGTTATTCTCGCAAGGCGAGAATCAAGTTCTATCATTCGTTATGTGTTATATTGTGTTTCCTCGGTTATCCACATAAGTATAAGGTACTTATGTAGGGGCGCCAGTCTTCATCCGTGTCAACTTCAGCCATAATCCTCGCCCTTTATCGCTTCCTGCTTTTGCCGCTACTAGGGGGAGGCGGAGCCTCCTAAGGAGCATTCCTAGGCAGAGCCTAGGAACGAGGCTAGGGGGTTATAAGGCTATAGCAAATCATCCATCAGGTTAATCAGATGGATGGCTGCTTCTGATAGCTCAACGGATTTACTGGCAGAGTTTTTCACTTCATGCTCTAATAACCCTTTTAGAGAAATGAGCTTTAAACTATTTTCAGCTAAGGTTTGGGCGATTGCATCTGCTGCCTTTAAGTATCCAATCGCTCCTAAATCGGCTAATACAGCCCGTCGTAGTTGTAACTTTTCCCCCTTCAGGGCTTGCACTAAGCGATCGCCATAGGCTGGATTTTTGGTTAACTGATACATGGCTCGTGTGGCGGCGTACTGTATCCGTTCTTGATTATGCTCTAGGAAGGGTTCAATTAATGCGATCGCGTCTTTTGCCCTTAAACTGCCTAACGCCTCTATGACAGCATTATAAGGTTGTGCCAAGTGCGGTGATCCAGGTACAGGTGATCCCACTTCTATCCCACCCTCTAATAACCGCATTAACTGAGGAATACAAACGGGATCACCTAACATCCCTAACGACTGCGCGGCGGCTTCCCGCACATAGAAATCCGAACAGTCTAGACAGTTTATCAGAGGCGCAACGGCTTTGCGATCGCCCAACTTTCCCAGCGCCCTTGCTGCATTTCGTTTCAAGGGGTATCCGCCCGCCTCGGTGCAATCTGCCTCTTCCTCTAGCGCTACAATCAATGCTTCAATTACAGCAGTTTCCCGAACCCGAAATTTTCCCAGCCACCACGCCGCATAATAGCAAAGACTTAAATCATCCCGTTGTTTGAGGTTGGCGAGTGCTTGTTCTATTGTTAAAGATTCGCCACCACTCGATTGTTCAGTTACAAATGTCATTTGTCTTATGTCATGCACTCGTCTGGGCGGGTTTAGTTATATCTGGGTTAAGTAAGAAACGATAGTAGTCAAACCCGCCCCTACAAACCCGGTTCCTTTGAACAAAGCGAAGGATCACACACCATGTCCGACTAGCGAAGTGAAAGGTCAAAACTATTCTTACTTAGCTGGTAATCGGTAACAGATATGAAGTATTTTTTTACCCCTTACCCCTTACCGTTTACCAGCTTTCGACTTAATCAGCCAACTAACTGCCAGAATTCACGGGATGAATATTGACAATTGTCCCTCCCATGCGGGTAATGCGGCGCATTTCTTCATTCATGCGATTGTAAGGCACTTTAATGAAGACACTGCCGCTTTTGCGAAAGGGGTATTCATTTTTGTCGTTGGTTTCATTTTGACGCAAACCCGTGACTTCATAGGTAAAGAAACGACTCCCCGATGGAGTGTTAGCCGTACTGCTTGTTGCTACTTGACCTAGCATAGTAATCAATTCTCCTTTTAATTATCAATCATCCAAGTTTCTGATTTAGACCGATAAACAGCTATTTTTATCCGGCTTAATTCTCCACTTTTCCGCTAACTCGACATACCAATGGGACTAGAGTCTCAAGAGTTAGGAGATTAGAAATAACACAACGTTTTCTGTTATTTTATTTCTAGTCCTAATTTCTCCAGTCCCTAGTCCCATCTGATCAGTTCAGATCGGTTCAATCTGTTCAATCTGCTTCTTTCCAGAGGAATGTTCTAAGCAGGTGTAATGCTAGCCACTTTACCCCCCAGACGGTTAATCTGTTGGAGTTTGTTGGATAGTTCCTCATAAGGAACTAAGAAGGCTTTGCTGCTGCGACGAACTTTCGGATATCTGGGATTAATAATGCCCGATACTTCGATGCGATACACTTTGCCTTGTGTGCCATAAGGGACACAACCCCCTAATGCCTTACTTGGCGTTTCACCCTTCCCAGACGGGCGATATGCCCAGCCTTCATTTGCACCCGATGGTCCAACAACGGCTGACGAAAAATTCTGCGCCAACTCAGTCGCCAGACGCGAGTCAGTTCCTTCTAACTGGGCGCGATCGCTATTGGCATAACCGCGATATAGTCGGAACATACGGGTAAACCCGACAGTTTTCTGACCCCTTTGAGTTGCAAAACCGCGATAATAAGGAACGATATAGTCGCCGAAGTTTTCTTGATACTCTGCACTATCGATGTAAGAGTCAATATCAGCGTCGTACCCTTGAGTTTCGTACAGATCCAGGTGGTAAATTACCTCAGACTCATCGTAAGGTGCGCGACCCAATAGGTGCTTGTAATTGAGTTCAATTACACGAGTTTGAAAACTGCCGTAGAAAAACTTGGTTTTATAAAGTTCTGATTTGGCAACGCAACGCACAAACTCGCGCACGTTTACATACCCGTTCCGCAGCAATGATTCGGCACTGGTTAAGCGTTCAGACGCCATCACATAGTCATTGCCCAACAGTTGACGGTATACGGCACGGATGACCGCTTGAATATCATATTCAACCCAATCAGGGCGCAATTCTACCGGAGTTGGATTACTATACGCTTCTGTCCCTAGTCGGGAAGCTGCTGTTGTAATAGCCACTTAAATTTCTCCTGATTAAACGCCAATGTTGAAATTGTGAAGTACCCCAACTTGCTTCGCTCTTATTTGGCTTCCAACCTTTTAAAAACAAGGACGGTCTTATTCGTCTTTGGGATTTCCCGCTTCATCCGCCGACGCCTCCAAAGGTTGCCCTCTATTGGTCTTACTCCGCGTCCACAGGCAGATGCCCGTCTTCCACAGGCAATGATATTTTGTTAGTCCGCTTGGTTGCGAGCGGTTTATGGTTGTACAGACGCGCCAGTTTGGTCTGTACTATCTGTACTATCTTTAAGCGGGTATGATGTTCGTCACCTTACCGCCCATCTTATTGATTTGTTGCAACTTTTGGGAAAGCTGCTCGTAAGGGACGTAATATTCCGTCTGACTGCGGCGGATTCGGGTCATGCGTCCGGGTTTGGGGATTTGAATCACCCGCACGATATAAATCTGCTCGCGAGTTCCGCCCTGAGTACCCACGATCGCTTGTCCTTGCCGATCAGCGTATATCGGAGACGAGGTATTCAGTGCGACTTCCCGCAACAGACGAGAACGATTCCCCGCCGGCTGAGTGCGATCGCTACTGCCTAATCCGCCAAATAGTTGGAAGATCCGGCTATACCCGACGGTTTTCTGACTACGTTGGGTTTCAAATCCAATCGGATATGGAACAATGGACTGACCAAAGTTCTCTTGATACTCCATTGAGTCAATGTAGGAGTTGATCTCCGCCTCATACCCCTGTTGATCATACAGGTCAGTATGATAGGCAATCTCTGACTGGTCGTAGGGCGCTCGTCCCAAAAAGTGCTTATAATTCAGTTCGATAAATCGCACTTGTGGGGTGGAGTAGAAAAACTTTTCCCGGTATAGTTCCGATTGACCCAAGGTTCTAATAAAATCGCAAACCGTTATTTCGCCATGGCGCAGCAATGATTCAGCACTGGTTAACCGATCAAACTCCATCAAGTTATCGTTTCCAAAGACTTGTAGATAAGCGGCTCGGATCACCAATTGCAAATCATCTTCTGTCCAATTTTGACGCAGCTCCATTTTTGGAGACTCGGCAAATGCCGCAATTCCTAATCGCCTTGCTGCCGTTAAACTGGTCATCTCAACCCTCCCTGAAAATGAATAAAACGATACCCGGAAACGCAAACAATTGCTAACCCTTTTTGCTAACAACTGCTTGCCTTTCCGGGCAAGACGATCAAACTAGCTCAAGGCGTTGATCGCATAGTCAAGATAGGAATTGGCTTCAACGGCGGGATCGCCAGACAAGCCATGGTTAGCTTTGATGTACTTGAGGGCTTCAATGTACCAGCTAGGAGACAGTTCAAAGGTGCTGTTGATTTCATCAATCCCAGCAATCAGGTACTCATCCATCGGACCGGTGCCACCTGCAACTAAGCAGTAGGTTACCATCCGCAGGTAGTAACCGATGTCACGAGAACACTTGGCTTTCCCTACAGGAGTAGAAGCGTAGTTCGGTCCCTGCATCTGAGTGGTGTAGGGGAACTTTTGGTACACCGCGTTAGCTGCACCATCAATCAGCATTTGCGCTTTGTCAGTTAAGGCTCTAGCTGCTTGTAAGCTGGCTTGAGCTTGCTTAAACCGACCAAACGCAACTTGGATTTCGGTGCTGCTTAAGAAACGTCCCTGGGAATCGGCAGCGGCGACTGCTTCTGTCAATGGCGTCTTCATCGTCGAGATATCTCCTTAATCTTTTGCTTACTTTTTCAAACGTTTTGATGAAGTTTAAACTTCAACAGGCAATCTTTTTTTACCTTGTTTTAGGCAACCGCGTTGGCAGCCATGTCAAAGTAGCTACCGATTTCGGACATTAAAGAGCTGCAATCACCAGGAGTGATATTATTACGGTCATTCGCAAGTGCGATCGCGGCTTCTTTCATTTTTTGCACGCCAGCCGCAACAGAAGATCCCGGTACGCCCAACGCTACATAGGTTTCACGCAAACCATTCAGGCAGCGATCATTCAGTACACTGGAGTCCCCGGCAAAAATTGCGTAGGTCACATAGCGCAGGATGATTTCCATATCCCGCAAGCAAGCCGCCATCCGACGACTGGTGTAGGCGTTACCACCTGGAGCAATTAACTGAGGCTGTTCAGCAAACAAAGCACGAGCCGCGTCAGCAACGATTTTAGAAGAGCTGCTGGTGATCCGGTTAACGGAATCCATCCGCTTGTTGCTTTCTGCCACCATTGCATTCAAAGCATCTAACTGAGAGCCGGTCAGCATTTCGCCGCGCGCATCAGCTTGGCTTACCACCTTGGTGAATGCATCAAACATGAACTCAAATCCTCCTTTGCTTGGTTGAGTCTAGGGTTGAAATCTAGACAGGTTAGGTCGAGACAGTGAAACCCTTACACCTCTTCTGGTCTGTTCTCGCTGCTACCGATCACGTTTTCAGAAGGAAAACGTAAACGGAGCGTTAAGAAACCTGAGAAGATTTCCGGCTTATTATGAGAATCCCCACAATCGCGGTCATCTGGTGTTTGGGTTAACGTTTGCCTGTCATCTGTACCCTTCAGGTTTCTTTTATACAATGATGTTGAGTTTTTATTTGTTACAAATTGTTAAGTTTTTAAGCGTTGGCTGATCAAGCTCACCAATCCTGATGATGCCAAACCTGCTCAAACTAGCAGCACGAGAGGGCTACAGATTTCGCGATCGCGCCAACGCCCCATTGTCAAGTTCTGTATCGGGGCGGTTATCTTGAGCCACGTCTTCTCGCCTTTATGAGAAATTTAGTAACAATTACTTAAGTAGATATACTCAATAGGGTTACTGTCTGAATGCCTTTCTATTTTGTTGTCACAGAATAATATTAACTTAAGGCTCTAAAATTTTAAGATAACACTTTCCTTAATCTGGCTTCCCCGTGCAAAAAATGCTCCCGCATCCTCTGGTCTCCCCCTTTGTTAAGAAACATTACATTGGCTGAGATGGTGTGCCAGACGGGAGTACAAAACTGAAGTGACTGGTACATCTAAGATTGCGCGTAAATTTTCGGCGTCGTAGTCTTAATAAAAGTAAACATTTTGCCGCTCAATACTTTGCAAAATGTAAAATTTTTAATCAACTGAACTATGCTTAGGGCTTTATCTGAGAAGGTTTGAGCAAAATCCTGTACAATGACATACAACTTAATATTTTTTAATGTTTAAAAATCTTCAGCATATTGTATAAAGAAACCTATGGGTTATTTGGGGCAAAACCAAATTTTCCCTGAAGTCTAGGATTTGCGGATGGTTGTATAAGCGGTGAAACGATTGGTTGCCAGAGTCGCCTAAAGTGTCGTACTGGTTATGTCGATAGTGCCGCCGATGCCAGCAAATTGACCAAGATAATCCGATAAATTCTTTCAGGGCTGGATTTGACCCAATGCCAGACTTAGGCGAATCTCGCCACGTCGATCAATCGTTCGTTCAAACAAAGTTTAGCTAGGAGAAATTAATAAAATGCTTGATGCGTTTTCCAAAGTCGTAGAGCAAGCCGATAAAAGTGGTGCCTATCTGAGTGGCGATCAAATCAACGCGCTTTCAGCGATGGTGTCGGAAAGCAATAAGCGTTTAGATACGGTGAACCGTCTCACCAGTAACGCTTCTTCGATCGTCGCCAATGCATACCGAGGATTAGTGGCTGAGCGTCCCCAAGTTTTCGCTCCTGGTGGTCCTTGTGACCATCACCGCAACCATGCTGCTTGTATCCGTGACATGGGCTTTATTCTCCGTTATGTCACCTACTCCATGGTGGCAGGGGATGCCAGTGTGATGAATGACCGTTGTCTCAATGGTCTGCGGGAAACCTACCAAGCGCTAGGAACACCTGGAGATGCTGTAGCATCCGGGATTCAAAAGATGAAAGATGCCGCGATCGCACTTGCCAACGACCCCAATGGCATTACGCAAGGAGATTGCAGCGCTCTGATGTCTGAGTTAGCGGGCTATTTTGATACAGCAGCAGCCGCCGTTGCTTAAGGTCGAGTTTAAACGGCTTTTTGATCATCAATCTGACAACTTAACCGAGTCAATCATTTAGGAGAACAAAAATACTCATGAAAACCCCAATTACTGAGGCGATTGCTGCTGCTGACGTGCGCGGTTCTTATCCGACTAACACTGAAATGCAAGCCATTTTTGGTCGTTTCAGTCGGGCGAAGGCTGGTCTGGATGCGGCTAAAGCGTTTACTGATAATGGTCAGGGATGGTCTGAAGCTGCTGCTAATCATGTTTATAAGAAATTCCCCTACACCACTCAAATGGAAGGACCCCAATATGCCTCGACTCAAGAAGGCAAGTCCAAGTGTGTGCGGGATATTAACAATTACTTGCGCGTGATCAGCTACTGCTGTGTAGTCGGTGGAACGGGTCCACTGGATGAATATGTGATTGCTGGCGTTAAAGAATTCAACGCAGCTCTGGGTTTGTCTTCCAGTTGGTACGTGGCGGCACTAGAATTTGTCCGTGACAATCATGGTCTATCGGGAGATGTTGCAGGTGAAGCGAATATTTACCTCAACTACGCCATCAATGCTCTGAGCTAGAAACCAGTACGGCTACCTGGGAATTCATCAAGATGTTTTAGAACATCTTTACATAAGCCCTAAGCAGGTTTGCATAGTCGGATATCCTTGGGTTCCCCTGTACTAGCCTGTATCGGGTCTGGGGGATAGGCAATGAGCAGTTGTTGTCTATCACTCAGACCCGAATCTTGTATAAAACAACATTGATTAACTTAAATAGAACGTGAGCGCGGCTGTCCCCACCCTCAACTTTCGTAGGGTGGGGTAGGATAGCGGGGTGACGGAGGTACGGAG